>NZ_JAUBRO010000016.1:0-139095 GCF_036701945.1 Microcoleus sp. MON1_C1
CGATCGCGTTTGAGCCAGTCGTCGAGGACATCAAATATGCCTCTTTCGGTCTGGGCGCGTCCGACTGCGATTGTCATTTACGCAAATCTCCAAATGGATATAATTACAACGGATCTGCCTCTAGTCATTAGTCTCTAACCGTTGCCTCTGCTTAGCAGAAAACAAGTTGGATTATGAACAGAGTTTACTTTTCTTTACCGTATTAACGATTATAGAGGTAATTCTTTACAAGAGCAAGTTTTTATTAAAAAACTTCCGGAGCTTGACTTGTCGGAAGTCCCCGAAGTCCCCGAAGCCCTCGAAGCCCCCGAAGTCCTTGCCCTGCATTTGGGAACTTCTACTATATAGGAGTCTTTGCGCTTTGCGTCAGAAGCCCGGTCGCTTCGTAGATATATCGGCCTCAACCTCTTATTTTTCTAAGAAACTGGGTTTCCGTGGGTAAGTCCTATATATATACTGAGGATAGAGCTCCAAACTTAGGTTTTTAAGACTATATGTTCAGCATTGACATCATTGTGAAAAATACGCCCGTCTCGCTGTCGGTGCAGCGGAAGTTGGAGGAGGACGCTGAGACTGTTTACCAGCAGGTGCTGGCGGCGATTCGCAACTCCCAACCGCAAATTTTGGAACTCACCTGCGAGAAAAATCCTGAGAAAAAGGTGGCTGTACTCAGCAGCGAGATTTCTGGGGTGGTGGTTTCTCAGAAATCGGGGGCGTCATCTACAGGCAGATCCCCTGGTTTTGTCTCGATGACAGCAGAATGAGGGCTGGGGGTGTTGGTGCCGATATGAGCCAGTCAGCGGTTGCTGTGCGGGATTTGGGTTTTTGCTGGCCGTCTGGCGATCGAGTGTTGCAAGGTTGCTCTCTGGATGTACCTAAGGGCGAGTTTTGGATGCTTTTGGGCACTAACGGCAGCGGCAAGTCTACGCTGTTGAGGCTGATGGCTGGGCTGCTGCACCCCCAGTCGGGGGAAATTGACCTGGGCGGGCGAGTTGGTTTTGTGTTCCAAAACCCGGATCACCAATTGGTGATGCCGACGGTGGGTGCGGATGTTGCTTTTGGTTTGGTGGAGGAAAAGCTTTCTAACGTTCAGGTGCGGGAGAGGGTGGCGGAGGCTTTGGAGGCTGTGAATTTGCTGGAGTTGCAGCGGCGGCCGATTTATGCTTTGAGTGGGGGGCAGAAGCAGCGAATTGCCCTGGCTGGGGCGATCGCCCGTCACTGCGAAATTCTGCTGTTAGATGAACCGACGGCTTTGTTAGATCCTGATTCTCAGTTGGATTTGGTGGCTGCGGTGCAGCGGTTGGTGAAAAATCGCGGGATTACGGCTTTGTGGGTGACTCACCGTTTGGATGAGTTGAATTATTGTGATGGGGCTTTTTTGTTGGAAAAGGGCGAAGTGGTCGATCGGGGAGATCCGGCGCGTTTGAAGCAGCGGTTGATGCAAAGTCAAGATGTTTAGCCCTCAAGCAATGCTTGAATTAAGTCATTCGGCGATTGAAATCGCTTCTACAAAAACGAAGTCGGCCTCCGCAGACTAAGAGAATGGCTGCACGCCAAATCAATCTCGCAATCCTCGATCGCGCAACCAAGCATCTGCCCAAATTGTATCGGCCTCTGACAGCGGTGGTATGACTTCCCAGTTGCGATAATCTATCTTCAGGTCGTAACTTGCTATGTCATAAATTTGATTGAATAATTCCTGCAAATTGATTATAGGTTCGGTATCGCCAGATCGCAGTGGCAAAGGAAAGGCTGGCAGCGGGTTCTGCACGTTAAAAGCGTACAAATCTGCTTTGGGACGGCGATTTCCCCGACACACCAAAACGCTATAGTGGCTTTCAATGTCATTGCCAATAACTGGCATTTTTTGACCGCGCCGCAATAAATCTATTTCAATTAAATGAGTGCGGCTACCTAAAATTTCTTCTCGCTTTTCTTCGTACATTTGTCGTCCTTTTCCTGTGCACTTATTAGTAGGCGAGAGGATTTCAATAACTGTTATCAATTCTTTGGTTTCTCTTTCTCTAATTTCTAAATAGCCTTCCCGAACCTGGTAGGGCATGGGAATAGTTACTGTTAATGGTTGTGTAGGCGGTGCTGCAACTGCTACCTTTGATGCTGTTGTTTCTGTTGCCGTTTGCGGCTGTATTACGTTTACGTCAGCAATGCCAATAACGGACAAATCCTCGTCAGCGGTTTCATACATTCTCACTTCCAATGACACGAAATACTTAGGACGCAGTTGGGGAGATAAAAACCTGAAAATTTCACTAATCAGCAAGTGGTGTATCCCAGGCCAAAAGTCGGGATGTTCTAAATACGAATCCATGCCGGGAAAGGGAGATGGCATTGATGTGACTCCTTGACTCAAATCTATTTTCAGTTTAGCAACATTTTTTTTTGCAAATTAGGGTCGATCGCACTTCCTGTCAAATAGAATAATTCCTATTTGTGGAAGGGCGATCGCACTTTTCAACAATTAAACTTCGATCGCCAATTGTGTTTGAATTGGAACGCTGTTTTCATTTAACACGGACACCGCATTTACGAAAACAATTGTATGCGGGACTGCAGGCATTAAGCGGCGCAGTGCATTTAGGTAAGATTCCGCGTCGCGGCGGCGGGCAAAACGGGCGACTGTTAACCGCTGACACTTGGGGAGGTGGCGAATTAGATGCCAAGGTTGAAGCCGATCGCGATATGTCGATTGTTTTGGTATCATAGATGTGTTCTGCCCACTTTTGTGGGTGGTAAAGGAAAGGCGTTCGCCCTTGATTTCTCAGGTCGGAGGGCGATCGCTGTTAACTATCTTTATTAAAAGATATGAGCATAGCTGCTGTCAAGCATAAATGGGATTAATTCGATTGCGAGTTCGAGAACTCGCTGAGGAGAAGGGTTGGACGCTCAAAGAAGTCTCTGATAGAACGGGAATTCCCTACAGCACGGTTAAAAAATACGCCCAAGCTCCTAAACTGGCAACGGTGGACTACACGGCTTTGCAGAAACTTGCTGCTGTCTTCGATTTGATGATCGAAGATTTGGTTGAGGTTTTGGAAAATTAAACTGATTTGTCAGCGGGAAGATGGGGTTAATTCGGTTGCGGGTTCGAGAACTAGCCCAAGAGAAGGGTTGGACGTTGAAAGAAGTTTCTGAGCGATCGGGCATTCCTTACAGTACGGTTAGAAGCTATGCCCATTCTCCCAAACTGGCAACTGTAGATTATACGGCTTTGAACAAAATGGCTCGCGTGTTTGATATTGCGATCGAAGATTTAGTTGAGATTTTGGAAGAGTAGGCTGATTTATCGTTGGGAATATGGGACGAATTAGGCTGCGAGTTCGAGAATTTGCTCAAGAGAAGGGTTGGACTCTCAGGGAAGTCTCCAACAGAACAGGTGTTCCATACACCACGATCGCCACCTATGCTAATTCTGCAGGTATGGCAACTGTAGACTACACAGCTTTGGACAAGATGGCTCGTGCGTTTGATATTGCGATCGAAGATTTAGTGGAAATTTTGGAAGAATAGGCTGATTTCCTAAGAATGCAATTGGACGAACTAGGCTGAGAGTAAGTTTTTGACAAGCCGACTTTACCTTTATTAAATTCAAATTATGAAAGTTCAATCTATCAAGTTAAAGTATTTTAAGAAATTCAGAGAGCGAGAATTAGATTTCACCGATCCAGAAACTGGACTGGCACGAGACCTTATAGTTTTAATAGGGATGAATGGGACTGGCAAAACAAGTATTTTACAGGCAATAGCAGCAACATTGGGAGAGGCAACAGGTCGATTGCAGAGGCTTTCTGAATTGGAATGGCCGGGATTTAATTATGAATTGCTAGGGAGTAACTGGGGAAAGTTTGAACCAGACGTTACTCTAAAAATGCAATTTTCGTCTCTAGAGATCCACGCGGTTCGGGAGTTCCACCAAAAATTGCAAAATATCGGTCGCAATTTACCAGTTCCTCCTGCTGATAAACATATTGTGTCCCTTAAATGGCAAGGTGAGCGCGTTCAGGCAAACACTTCAAGTGAATTGTTTCAATTCAAAGGACGGGAATATGCTAAGCAACTCCTTAGAGCTGAAGGCTTTCAGGTGTTTGAGCGAGTTGGGACAATTCTTTGGTACACAGAGCAGAGAACTTCTACCAGCCTAACTACTGAAAACCCGGATGAAAAAATTGAAATTACAGAAGATAATCTACGAGATCGCTTTTCAAAGTGGCGACAATTTCATCAGGATGTTGAAAGGGGAAGAATTAAGCAATTCCGACCCGGACAAAAGGACATATATGCTGAAATTGAGCAAGCTTATAAAGTTGTTTTCCCCGAACGTAGCTTTGATGGACCTGTTCCACGAGAAGGGATTGATGACATTCTGAGCGAACCCTGGTTTTATCTATATGATGGCAGAAACCAATATGAGATTTCTGAGATGTCTGGGGGCGAACGTGCTATATTTCCGATGATGATGGACTTTGCTAATTGGAATATTCATAATTCTGTGATCTTGATTGATGAAATTGAGTTGCACTTACATCCACCACTGCAACAAGCATTATTGAGAGCTTTGCCCAAGTTAGGGAAAAATAATCAATTCATTATTACAACTCACTCTGATTATATAGAGCAGCTAGTACCTGAAGCATACATTGTTCGTTTAGAGGAGTAACTATGAGTGTTGTTAGTAGTGGAAAAATACTTTTTTGTGAAGGAGCGCCCACCAGTTTAGACTATAAATTACTTAATACATTAGTTGACAGGATAACAGCTAATACCTGCACAATTGTTACTGTTGGGAGTAAGTTTACATTTTCAAAATTTGCCGAAGGATACTTTTCAGCGAGTAAAGCACTAGACCCGAAATACATTGTTTTTCTAGATCGGGATTTCGATGTTAAGCCAACTGATAACTGCCAGCTACTCCAAAGAGCAAATAAATCTGGCAATAAATCTATTTTTTTAAGTTATAGAACTTGTGTTGAAAATTATCTCTTAGATGCTAATTTAATTCACAATTATTGGGAAGAAAAGTACAATGAAAAGCAGGACAATCCAACTTCTACCTGGGGGCATAAAAATTCACCAGGAGTCGCTCGGATTTCAAAACTGATTGAAACTAGCGCCAGAAACTTGCAAGCTTACCAAGCTGTAAGATGGGCTTTGGGTGACTTGGTGAACCTGAGTGTAGCACGGGAACAACTCAAAACTACATGGACGAATAAAGGTAAACTACCTAAATCATTAATTTTGCAAGACTGCAAAATTAAAGCGTTAGAATTAGTCAATCAATTTAGACAGGCTGTTGAATTAGTTAGACCAGAAAAATTTGAAGATAACCTTGTTGTCTATGAACAACTATTTGCACGAGAAGAATTTTGGACACAGAAGCAATACTTAATTTGGTTTAATGGCAAGGATATTCAAAAGGAAATGCAGAGACAAGATTCTACATTTATTTCTCTAAGTTCATTTTTTGATTGGGCAATTACTTACCTAGACATTAATCAGCATGACGACCTTATAGAACTAAAAACAAAAATCGAGGATCTATAGTTTAATTAAGTATAGTCACTTACAATTTTAGATTTCCAATTTGAGACTTGCGATTTTCCAATCTAAAATTGGAAATCTAAAATTACCTTCGATCGCCCTTTTCTCCTCCCTACTTCATCTCATATCCAAACAAATTCGGATCGACTTCTCCCAAATTCAAATCTGCCAAACCATACTCAGCCCAACGCCTTTCTACCATCGCCGCCACATCAGGATCGGACTCCAAAACTTCACCCCATTCGTGATCGGTTTCCGGCGGCATCTTCGTAGTAGCATCAATCCCCATTCTGCCTCCCAAACCAATCTTTTCACTGGCAAAATCTAACGTATCAAAAGGCGTATTCGGCAGAATAAATACATCCCGAACAGGATCGACTTTAGAACTAATTGCCCAAACTACTTGACGCGGGTCGCGAATGTTGATACTTTTATCCACAACAATCACAAACTTAGTGTAAGTAAACTGCGGTAATGCACTCCAAAATGCTAAAGCAGCCCGGCGCGCTTGACCGGGATATGCTTTATCAATCGAGATAATTGCCGCTTTATAACTCAGCGCTTCCATCGGTAAGAAGAAATCGACAATTTCCGATACTTGCTGCCGCAAAATAGGGGTATAAATACGGTTAAGCGCGATCGCCATCATTGCTTCTTCTTTCGGCGGCCGCCCGCTAAATGTGGTCAGATAAATCGGGTCTTTGCGGTGCGTCATGCAGTGGAACCGCACCAACGGCGAATCCTCCACGCCGCCGTAATAACCCATGTGATCGCCGAAGGGCCCGTCTGGCAAAACTTCCCCCGGCGTAATCGTTCCTTCTAACACGATTTCCGAGTCCGCCGGTACTTCCAAATCTACGGTTTTGCACTTCGCCAATTGCACGCCGGAACCGCCGTAAAGTCCGGCAAATAACCATTCCGATAAATCTACAGGAATTGGGGTTGCTGCGGCGAGAATAATCAGGGGATCGACTCCAAGGGCGATCGCAACTTCCAACTTTTTACCAGCCTGCGCCGCTTTCCGCAAGTGCCGCGCCCCGCCCCGCACCGATAACCAGTGTACAGTCATCGTGTTTTTTGACTGCAACTGCAACCGATAAACCCCCACATTCGGCGTACCCGTTTCGCAATCTTTGGTAATTACCAAACCCAGGGTAATAATTTTGCCCGCATCTCCCGGATAAGGGCGAATCATCGGGATTTTGTTCAAATCCAGCCCTTCTCCCTCAAGTACCACTTGCTGACAAGCTGGGAAAAAGTCACGGCCCGGTTTGGCTTTCACTACGTCAAACAGCACTTTGCCGAATTCTATGGCTTGGGAAATCTTTTTCGGCGGTTTTGGCTGTTGCAGCATTCCCAGTTTTTTGCCGAGCTCTTCTAGTTCGATCGGCTTTTCCATGTTCATCGCCCAGCAAACGCGCTGTTCCGTACCCAAGAGGTTAATCGCAACGGGGAAATCTGCCCCTTTGACGTTTTCAAACAGCAATCCGGGGCCGCCTTTTTGCAGCATTTGGTTGGAAATTTCGGCAATTTCGAGGTCGGAATCGACTAAAGCGCTAATCCGGCGCAGTTGTCCCCGTTCTTCGAGTAGTTTTAGGAATCCCCGCAAGTCTCTAGCCATTTTTTTTAAGAATTGTTAACGTTCTTTTGTTATTATGAGCCGATCGACTGCCACAAGTTACTCCTGAACCGCTCAAAAGATACGTGTTTAACGAACCGCGAAGACGCCAAGGGCGCGAAGGAAGAGAAAGAAGAAGATAGGTAATGCCTTGTTCGGTTCGGGAGTAGGCTGCATAATGGGTTACATGAAATGTCCAAGATGCGAATCTGACCAAGTTCGTAAAAACGGCCGTCCCAACGGGCACCAGCGGTATCTTTGCAAAGCTTGCCGCAAACAATTTTTTGAGCGGTTGAGTCCGCAGTCTTTCAGTCGCAAATGCACCGAAACACGGTTAAGCGAAGCTATCCCGAAGGAAATCGCCCCTGCAACCACCACAGAGTCCGGCGGGATTGCGATTTTGCTGTTGGATGCCGAAAATCTGAAACTTAAGGTTAATACAGAACAATTCTTAGCCGGTTTGTGCGACTATCCCCTGCAAGTTAAAATTGCTTTTGCTAGCTGGAAAAACCCGAGTATGGGCAAGTTGGATGCTGAACTTTACGATCGCGGTTACGAACTGATTCACGTTCCGGGCGGTGCTAATAGTGCTGATGGTAAGATGATTGCCTTTGGCGCTGCTATTTTATACCGCTATCGGGATGTCAAACAAGTGTTTGTCTGTTCTTCGGATGGTTTGTTAAATCATCTTTGCAATCAGTTGCAAAATCAGGGATTGACTGTGTTTCGGGTGCGTCGGCAAAATTCGGTTTTGTCTGTAGAAAATCCTCTGACTGGTGATACTCATCATTATTCTTGTGAGAGGGAACTGGAAATCCCTAGTTTTGAGGAATTGGCTAATCAAGTTGCAGAGTTGTTGAAAGCTGAACACAAATCTATTGATGAGCGAATCGCTCGTTTTTCTAGTGTGGCGGAGCTTTTTCAAGAGCGCCGAACTATTGTTTTCCCTTCTACAAGTTCCCCCGTAGCAGCACTGTCGGAGCCAGCACAAAACGAAGTTACCCCGGTGCTTGAAGCATCTTTGGCAACCGTTGCTGTTCCTCCAAATATTGCGGAGCAAAATTTTCCCGAAATAATACCTGCTGTCAATTCAAATGCTATTGAGTCGCTGGATGTTTTAAAAACTATACTTGTAGAAATAATTGAATCTGCCCAAATTGAGTTGAAAGAGGATGCTATTCCTGTAACAAGAATTAAAAAATGTTTTTTTGCTAAATATCACTCTCCTGCTGATTTAATTGTAAAAAGTTTTTTGGGTAGAACTTCGAGTTTGATCAAATTTTTGCATTTGGAATCAGCTACTTTTAAAATAATATTAATCGGTACCGAACATCAAGTGGGACTCGTTCAAAAACCCTCGAGTTCAAAAATTGAATTATCTGCCGCCCTTGAAGCATCGGTAGCAAAAATTGTACTGGCATTAACTGCTGAATCTCCAGGTAGTTACATTCCGATTCCCCAGGTAGCCGGCGAATTTAAAAAGCAATACGGTCAACCAATTACTAAAAAGCTGAAATCGCTGGATTTGGGCACCAAATTTCCAGATTTTTTGCAGTCCTGTAAAACATTTAAAGTTAAGAAAAAAGGTAAAATTTATGAAGTGGCGATCGCACTTCCCTAGCTTTTTTATAAATACGGCCCTACCTGGGCTGTAAATCGCCCGCCGAAGTATGAAATTAGCCGAGTGCGATCGGACAAATCATTTTTTACGGCGGTCGCCAATTTCGAGCGTCAATCCTACGCGCAATAACTCCAATAAAACTCGCAGCAGTTAACGGTCAAAAACTTAATCTAATGTTAACCTTAATTTAAAACAAGCTTATTGTTATTGCACCCATTTCTTAATAGTTAAAACTTTAATCTAAAATTAACCATAATTTAAAACAAGCTTATTGTTTCCTATGTCTTTAATTAGGGATTTTAGTCTATCCTATGTAGGATTCCCAAAGCCTGCTATCAATATTGAGGACGAAAATTATGACTTTCTTCACAGCACGTGGGCGGCGTGCTTTTATAGTTACGCTAGCGGTAGCAGCATTTTCGCTCTCGTTGATTACTTCTGCTGTAGCTGCTGTCACACTAAACGGTTCGGGAGCAACTTTCCCTAAACCTCTTTACGATCGCTACTTCTCTCAGATGAGAAGTGCCAATCAAATTACTGTAAACTACGAAGGAACTGGCAGCGGTGCTGGTATCAAAGCATTAATTGCAGGCACTGTTGATTTCGCAGGCAGCGACGCGCTGATGACTGCGGCGCAAATAGCCGAAGTAAAGCGCGGCGTCATGGCGGTTCCGACTGCTGGCGGTGCTGTTGCAGTTGTTTACAACTTGCCCGGAGTGACCAATCTGAGGCTAAATAAGGATGCCATGAACGGCATCTTTGAAGGCAAGATTACTCGCTGGAATGATGCGAAAATAGCCGGAATTTCTGGACAAGCTAAAGGCTTGCCAAATACTCCAATTCGAGTAGCTGTACGGGCAGACAGCAGCGGTACAACGTTTATTTTTGCTAACCACTTGCAGGCAACTGGTAGCAGCATCAAAGCTGCCGCTCAGCCGAAGTGGCCCGACACCGCTGTCAGCGGTCAAGGAAACCCCGGCGTAGCTGCTTTGGTGAAGAATACAGCGGGTGCGATCGGCTACGTTCAAGATACTTATGCTCGGCAAAACAATCTCCAAACAGCATTTATTCAAAATAAAGCTGGCCGGTTTGTAGATCCTAGCTTGGCTGAAGCAGAGAAAGCTTTAGCAGGGGAAACATTCCCCGCAGACTTCCGCTTAGTAGAAGGCAATCCTAACGACGGTTATCCGATTGTTGGCTTGACTTGGCTGTTAATCTACAAACAGTATCCTGCGGCGAAAGCAGAGGCTATTAAAAAGATGGTTAATTGGGTGATGACTACAGGTCAAGGTATCAACAAACAGCTAGAATTTACTCAGATTCCTTCAGCTACAGCTCAAAAGGTGGTTCAAACAGTTAATCAGACTGTGGTTGCCAGAGGTTAATTGGGGCGAGCGCACGGGGTTAGGAGTGGACGAGTTAAATGTATGACTCAAAACTCATAAATTATCAGGTTAATGTGCGCTAAGTTTACTATGTAAGGTGCGAGCTGCACCCCCTACAAACCAGGTTTGCAGCGCGCACCAACCCCCTTAGAATTACTCGTCTTTTAAGCAACCATTTCGCTTTTTACGCAATAATTTCGGCATGACCAATCCTTCCAAAAAACGTAAAAAAGTGACTCGGAAATCGCCCGAAATAAACACAGCATTAGACTTGACAGATACTTCTGGTGAAGGTTTATGGATCGAGTCAGGATTTACAATGTTTGTATGGGCTTTTGCCTTAGCGACAGCGGGCACGCTGTTCTGGATAAGCGCGATAATTTTTAAAGATGCTTGGCCAGCTATTAGCAATTTTGGACTCTCCTTTTTGTGGAATCCCAAGTGGGATATCGGCGAGTTGCAGTTTGGGGCATTGCCGTTTATTTACGGCACTGTGATTAGTTCTGCGATCGCCATAATCATCGCCCTTCCTTTAGGGCTGTCAGTAGCTATAGTTACTAGCGAGAACTTCTTACCCCCTTGGGTGCGATCGCCCTTGGGATTCATGGTTGAATTAATCTCGGCTATTCCCAGCGTAATAGTTGGCCTTTGGGGCATCTTTGTTTTGATTCCCTTTTTGTTGCCATTGCAGCAGTCATTGTTTGATAATTTCAGTTGGTTTCCCCTGTTCAGCAGCGAACCTTTAGGCCCCGGAATGCTGCCGGCAGGAATACTGTTATCGATTATGATTCTGCCCACAGTAGCCGCCATCAGCCGCGATGTATTGCTATCTGTTCCAGTAGATTTGCGAAGTGCTTCGATGTCCCTCGGGGCCACCCGCTGGGAAACAATATTTAAGCTGTTATTACCAGCAGCTAGTTCAGGAATTATCGGCGCTACAATCTTGGCATTAGGACGCGCTTTAGGCGAAACAATGGCCGTCACAATGGTGATTGGCAACTCGATTCAAATCAACCAATCCCTGCTAGCTCCCAGCTACTCAATTCCTGCGGTTTTGGCAAGTCAATTTCGGGAAGCTCTCGAACCGCTGCACATTGGCGCTTTGATGTATTTAGCCTTGATTCTATTTGTCATCACTCTGTTGGTGAATGCAGTGGCAGTATTGCTGGTTAAGCTAATGGGCGTTAAGGGAGCTAAAAATTAAAAATGACTCAAGCACAAAAATCAAACAGTATTCTGGATGCAGAAATCTACAACCCCCTGTCACTGAGCAGAAATTTGTTCAGTCGGGGAATGACACTTATTGCCTGCTTTCTCACAGCTCTTGCCGTGCTACCTTTGTTCGCTATTTTGTACAAAATCCTGGGGGAAGGACTTACACATTTGAGCTGGGAAGTGCTAGTATCTTTGCCCGCACCCGTCGGAGTTGAAGACCAGCCAAACGGCTTTGCCAATGCCATTCTCGGCACTGCTTTAATGGTGGGAATTGCGACATTGATCAGCGTCCCTATCGGCGTAATGACGGGAATATTTTTGTCTGAGTTTGGTAGAGAAAACAAAGCAATGGCTAATAGTATTCGCTTTATCACCGTCATTCTCAGCAGCGTTCCGTCGATCGTAGTTGGCGTCTTTTCCTACGCCCTAATTGTCGTTACTACCAAAGCATTTTCATCATTAGCAGGCGGTTTTGCCCTCGGCATCATCATGCTTCCAGTTGTTGCTCTGACAACAGAACAAGCATTAAAATTAGTGCCTACTTCTTACCGTCTCGCTTCTGCGGGTTTAGGAGGCGGACGTTTTCAAACTATTTTTCGGATTATTATTCCCTCAGCACTCCCAACTATTACCACAGGTATTTTACTCGCTGCTTCCCGGGCCGCCGGCGAAACCGCGCCGCTGATTGTAACGGCGTTGTCGAGTCAATTTTGGCCTCCTTTAGTTGATAAATTGGGCGAGATAATGCAGTCTCCCATAGGTGCAGAAACTCTCTCAAAACTCAAAGAAATTCCCGAGACACTGCTGACTCCGACTCCTTCTATGTCGGTATTAATATATAGCTACGCCAGCTCTCCTTACAAGGAGCAGAACGAATTGGCGTGGACTGCTGCCTCTGTCCTTTTGGGTATGGTTTTAATTGCTAGCGTCGCATCCCGTACAGTAACTCGGAAACGCTTGCAAAACCGATAAATCAATAACTAAAGTGCATCTTTCAGTCAAAAGTTAACAATATAAGCCGCAAATAATGAAACCTAAAGCTAACTTGAAAGCAGAAAACTATACAGATCAATTCCTAGACGATGTTACCCCGGAAATTGACCCCAATGCAATGCCAGCACTGCGGGTTCAGGACTTGAGTTTTTATTACGGAACTCACAAAGTCTTAGAAAATTTATCGATGAATATCCCTCACCCACAGATTACGGCGATTATTGGCCCTTCAGGTTGCGGCAAATCTACCTTTCTCAAAGCTCTCAACCGGATTGGTGAATTGGAGGGAAAGGTTCAAATTAAAGGAAGAGTAGAGTTTTTTGGACAGGATATTTACAGCCCGAAAGTAAACATTAATAGTTTGCGCCGCCAAATTGGGATGGTGTTTCAAAGACCTAATCCTTTTCCGCTGAGCATCTACGATAATATTGCTTACGGGGTGAGAATTTTTGGTCGCAAAAGCAAAGCAGAATTAGATGAAATTGTGGAATCTGCACTTAAAAGTGCGGCGCTTTGGAATGAAGTCAAAGACGATTTGAATAAATCGGCTCAGGGGATTTCGGGCGGACAACAGCAGCGACTTTGTATTGCTCGCGCTTTGGCTGTGAAGCCAAAAATTTTGCTGATGGATGAACCTTGTTCTGCTCTAGATCCGATTTCAACGATGAAGATTGAGGAGTTGTTTCAGACTCTGCGGCAGCAGTTAACTGTTGTGATTGTGACGCACAATATGCAGCAGGCGGCTCGTGTTTCTGATTACACGGCATTTTTTAATACTGATGAAAGTCGCATCGGCCGGCTGGTTGAATTTGGGCCGACAAGTAAGATTTTTACTTCTGCGGGCAATTCGAGTACGAGAGATTACATTCAAGGCCGTTTCGGTTAATACCAGGGTGTTTTGCTTTCTCTCACTCGCTATATTATGACAGGGGCTTAAGTCCCTGTCTCACAGTTAAAGTTCTCTTAGGAAAACTCTGAAATAGTAATAGTATTTGACTTACTATTAACTCAGATTTGGCAACATTCTCAATAAGTATTTCAGTCCTCCTAGCTGGGGACTTGATTTTGGAGGCGGGGGTTTAAGCCCCTGCCGGAATTATTGCAAATATTACTAGATGTAACCTAATATCAGTATGGCACTGAACAGAAAACCGCTATATTTATGTCTTCACCACTTCTGAAGCGAGAGTTAGGTGTTTTCGGCGCAACTCTCATGGGCCTGGGATCAATTCTTGGCACGGGAGTATTCGTAAGTATCGGGATTGCAGCGGAAGTTGCTGGGCCGGGAGTGATTTTGGCTGTGGGTATTGCGGCTTTAGTTGCTGTTTGCAATGGCCTTAGCAGCGCTCAATTAGCGGCAAATCATCCGGTTAGTGGCGGTACTTATGAATATGGCTACAAATATCTCAATCCTTGGCTGGGTTTCACTGCCGGCTGGATGTTTCTGTTGGCGAAAACGGCTTCAGCGGCTACTGCTGCTTTAGGTTTTGCGGGGTATTTTTTAAATGCAGTTGGTGTAGCCGATCGCACTTACCTGATCCTAACAGCTTTAGTCGCCCTCGCCGTTCTCACTTTAATTGTATTGACGGGAATTAGGCGATCGAATATTGCCAATACTGCCATAGTCTCAGTTACACTTCTATCCTTAGCGGTGTTTGTTGCTGTCGGTTTGCCAGAGGTAAGGTGGGAAATGCCCGCGCTACAGAATCATAGCTCGATCGGCTCCATCTTCCAGGCCACCGCCCTGATGTTTGTCGCTTATAGCGGTTACGCCCGCATCACCACAATGAGCGAGGAAGTGCGGGAACCGAGGGAAACCATTCCCAAAGCCATAATTTTTACTTTGGTGCTGACAATGCTGCTTTACGTCGGGGTAGCAGTAGTTGTCGCAGGCGCGGGGGGAGGCGATAAATTGTCTTTACAACCAGGCGGCACGACTGCACCCCTGGAAGTCATCGCCCGCAGTTTCCCAATTCGAGGAGTTTCTCAACTGCTAGCCGTCGGCGCAATTACCGCTATGTTGGGAGTCTTGCTGAACTTAATTTTAGGGCTGTCGCGCATCTGGCTGGCGATGGGGCGGCGTCTGGATATGCCGAGAGTCTTGGCGCGGCTGAATCCAGAGGGGACAACTCCCTACGTGGCTGTGGTGGTTGTCGAAGTTACGATCGCACTTTTAATCCTCGTCGGCGATGTCAAAACCACTTGGTCATTTAGCGCTTTTAGCGTTTTGATATATTACGCTATCACCAACCTCGCCGCGCTGCAACTTTCCCCCGCCGAAAGGCTTTATCCGCAGTGGTTGGCTTGGGCGGGTTTGGGAAATTGTCTGTTTCTGGCTTTCTGGGTGGAGAGGGAAATTTGGCTGACAGGATTGGCATTAATTGCCGCCGGTTTAATTTGGCGGGCGATCGTCCGACTCCCGGCGACAAACTAGAATTGTGATAAATTGAAACAGCATCCCGCATTGTAGAGGGCCATGCCCGATCGAACCCCCTTGCTGGCGACTCAAGAATCTCTCGCATTCAGCGCCATCAGTCGCTATATAGCTCAAACCCTAATTACCATTCAGGAACAGCATCCCGAATGGATAGCTGAAAAATACAGGAAAACCCCCTGGGCCAAACCTGAGTTTCAGTCAGTTTTGATTGGAAAATTGACAAAAAGTTTCACAGTAGCCAGCGATACAGATTCCCTGCTGCTGACTGCGAAAAAATACCTACAAATTCTGCTGGTTCCAGAATTCGTTAATTCACCTCAATTCAGCAAATTATCGGTCAAAATTCAGCAGCTAGCCCAATCTCAAACAGCACCCGCTAAATCACAAAACTCAGTTTCGTCAAAGCCTCCCACTCCCACCACCCATCAAACAAATTCGCTTCCAATCGGCATTGCTATCTTGCTGCTAGATGTCGAAAACTTGCAACTCACCGTCGAAACCGAAAAATTCCTAGAGGGAATTTGCCACTATCCAATCCAAATCAAAGTTGCCTTTGCCAACTGGCGCAGCATGGGCAAAAAAGATGCCGAATTTCACCAGCGCGGCTATCAACTAATTCATGTCCCCCCCGGCAAAGACAGCGCCGACTTAAAAATGGCTACAGTCGGCGCCTCGATTTTCGTACATTATCCCACAGCCAAAGAGATTTTTGTCTGTTCGTCCGATCGCGCCCTCACTCACCTCAGCAATACACTGCAAGCCCACGGACTAACCGTATTTCAAGTCCGCAAACAAATAGATAAAATCGTAGTTTTAAACAGCAAAACCGGACAAATGGAAACCCATTCCCTTGTAACCGTACCGGAAATTACACCCCTAGAACAATTAGTTATTCAACTAAAAGAATTAATCAAAAAAGAGCAAAAACGAACCTCAACTCAGTGGATAAAAGTTTCTACTGTTTCAGCTTTATTTAGGGAAAATTACGGCTTAGTCCTCAATCAAGTTGTTGCCCATCATTTGCTCGGTACTAAAACCCGCGATATCTTTCTTAAATATCCCACCGATTTTGTCCTCCACAAACCCTCAGAAGTTTCTCAAACTTATGTCACTCTTTTTGAAGTAAGATTATCGCCCCCACCGCCAATACTTAGCCAAGAAATTCTGAATAACCACCAGGCAGCACCTGCAACTTTAACAGATATTAATTCTCTGGAAGACTTGGAAAGAGCTCTTGTCAAAATCGTTGGCGACTTAACCGGCAACTCTCGTGAAAATTCTGTATTTCTCTCCAATGTAGGCAGCGAATTTCACAGACAATACGGCAAACAAATTACCCAAATAATTAAAGATTTTAATCTCGGTAGGAAATTTACTAAGTTTTTGCAATCCTGCACTTCTCTCCAGCTAAAAAAAGCCGAAAAAGGCTGGCAAGTTTCCCTCAATTAATTAAAAATTAAAATATATCAACCTCCCCATTACTAGCAACTTGAGTTATCATACAATCGGGACGTAAAGAAATGTAAAGGGATATGCAGGACAAAGTTGTGGTTGTGGTGGGTGCAACTGGCGGCATCGGTTCAGCGGTGGCCCGCAAACTCGCTGATGCGGGTGCGAGGCTAGTGCTCGCCGCCAGAGACAGCAGTAAATTAGACGCTTTAGCTAGCGAACTTTCGGCAACAGAGGTACTGTGCGTACCCACAGATATCACCGATTTGCCCCAAGTCGAGACGCTGATGCACAAAGCTGGGGGGCATTTCGGACAAATTGATGCCCTCGTAAACGCCGCCGGTGCCGGAATTCTCAAGCAGTGGAACAAGTTAGAACCCGCTGATTTAGATGCCATGCTTGACTTGAACTTGAAAGGCAGTTTTTACACGTCTCAAGCAGCAGCGAATGTGATGAAAGAGCGCAAATCCGGCCACATTTGCAATGTCATCGGGATTTTGGGCAAGCATTCGATGGCGATGGGAACTGCTTATTGCGCTTCAAAGTTTGGGGTAGTTGGTTTCAGCAAGTGCATGGCAGATGAACTGCGACGCTACGGTATTAAGTTTACGCTATTCTATTTTGGCGGGGTGGATTCTCCGTTTTGGGATAATGTGAGTTTGAAGGTAGACAGGTCAAAAATGCTGACTACCGACACTGCCGCCAATGCGATTATGTTTGCTCTTTCGGCTGACCCGCAAGCTGTGCCCATGGAGATTAATATTCAGCCGGAAAGTCATTTGTTTTTTTAGCTATTGAGGAGTGATTTGAAGGCAGAACGCAGCGGAAGCTGAAGGCAAGAAAAATTATGATATTTTTAGGTTTGAGAACTTGTACAGCAGTTAATTATGTAGGTGCATGGGCTCGCGCACCTTACTCCTATAAATAGCACGTCAAACCATTTTTTTGCCTTAGTCCTATTGGTGAAGGCCTAGCGGTCAAACCTAAGTTATCGCACACACCGGGTTTCTTTTAAGGGCCGACTTATTTCTACCTTCAGAGGGAGCTAGGATATTCAATCTTTAGGTTATTATTAACTGGGCGCGTAATAAAAAATATGAAAAATATCCATTACTCAATTCCTCCCTTGCAATTTCGCCTTGAAAATCAGCAGATTTTCCATTTTTCAGTTTCCATTTTCAATTATTGATTATGGAGTTCGATCGCATTCAATTTTACGTTGAAAACGCTAAAGTATCCCGCGAGTGGTTTGTCAGCCAGTTAGGCTTTCAATCAATAGCAGGTTATGCCAACAGCCACACTCACACTGAAGTTGTCAGCAGTGGCAATGTATGTTTTGTTATATCTTCGCCCCTGACACCCGCTAGTCCCGCTGCTAGTTGGTTGAAGTTTCATCCTCCAGGGATTGCCGATGTGGGTTTTCGGGTAAAAGATATTGAATTAGCGGTAGCTAGAGCGGCTGCTGAAGGCGCTAAAATCCTGGAACCGATTCAAGAAGACCTAAACGCAGGAGGCTACTTTAAGCGGGCAAAAATTTCGGGCTGGGGAGATTTAAGCCATACCCTCGTGGAGCGAATTGGCAGCCATTCACTGCTATCGGCTTCGGATAAGCGGCCGTTGTTTACCCGGATTGACCACGTAGTGTTAAATGTTGAATCTGGGGATTTGTCAAGTGCTGTTAGTTGGTATCAAAAAATATTAAATTTTCAACCGCAGCAAAATTTTGACATTCAGACTGAGAAATCGGCTTTGCGGAGCCAAGTTATGGTGCACGCTGAAGGTGGGGTGCAATTCCCGATTAATGAACCGGCATCAGCTAATTCTCAAATTCAAGAGTTTTTGAGCGCAAATCGGGGACCGGGAATTCAGCACATGGCTTTGCAAACTAATAATATTGTGGGTGTTGTTGCCGATTTGCGATCGTGCGGTTTGCCTTTTCTGCCGGTTCCTCCAACATACTACTCCGAATTGCAGCAGCGGCAAAACTATTTGCCCGCAGATTGGCAAGCAATTGCAGCTTGTCAAGTTTTGGCAGATTGGCAAGAAGATACTCCCGCAGCGATGCTGCTGCAAATCTTTACCCAGCCAATTTTTGCAGAACCGACTTTCTTTTTCGAGATTATTGAGCGCCGAGTTAGTTTAGTTAACGGCAAACAGGTGCAAGCTGGAGGTTTTGGGGCGGGGAATTTTCGAGCTTTGTTTGAGGCAATTGAACGGGAACAAATGAAGAGGGGAAGTTTGATAGATGATTGACAAAACTTCCACTTTTTAGGTCATACAGGCGTGTTAATCAGCACTGCGATATCTTTCCAACCGTAGGCAATTTCTTTGAGTGCAACTCCTGCTCTACTTGTTTGCTGTTCGTCTACTTTTTCACCTCCTAAGAATTCATAAAACCTATAGGCGGAATTGTCTCCTAGTACCCAAACTAGCATCGAGTTCAAACTTAATTCTGCCAATTTTGTGGCAACTGTTCTCACGAGTTGCCGTCCGATTCCTTGACGCTGATATTCCTGCAAAATATAGATGGCAAATAATTCTCCTTTATATACATATTTGCCGGTGCGTTCGGGACCACCCGCAGCAAAACCCACAATTAGTCCCGAGTCATTCTCAGCAACGCATACAAAAACCCCAGTATTTTTGACGTTTGCCAGGATTTCTTGCCAACGGCTTTCTCCTTTTTCATAGGACAGTTGCGCGAAGTAATCTGTGGGTACAATTTTTCGGTAAGCTGTCCGCCAAGTATCTAGATTAACCCGTGCGATTGCAGGTGCGTCAGCGATTTTAGCTTCTCTCACAATCATCAGAAAATACTCCTTTCCCGGCCTGAAATTCTCTTTTCAAGTCTAGGCAAACTATACGATCGCGCCCTTCTAGTTTAGCTCGATACAGGGCTCGATCGGCCTGTCCAATTAACTCCTCAATCGATAAACCAGCAGCAGGTACAGTGGTAGCGATCCCCATACTGAGAGTTATAAACTTACTTACCTTGGAAGCAGCATGAAAAATTGCCGCTGCTTTCAAATCGCTGCGAATTGCTTCAGCTATCTGCTTTGCTCCTTGCACATCAGTGCGCGACAAAATTACCGCAAATTCTTCCCCACCGTAGCGGGCGGCTAAATCTCCTGCCCGCTGAGCCTTGCTAGCTAAAATCTCGGCTACTAGTTTTAAACATTCGTCGCCTCCTTGATGCCCGTAATGATCGTTGTAAAGTTTGAAAAAATCGATATCGCACAAAATTAAAGACAGCGACTCTTTTTCTCGCTCCATCAACTGCCATTCTAACTCCAATTTTTTGTCAAAACAGCGGCGGTTGGGAATTTGAGTCAATCCATCCACCGAAGCGAGGCGCTGCAATTCCATGTTAGCTGCTTGTAATTCTAATTTGGCTTGTTCTAAAGCTAAATTTTGCCGAGCTAATTCTTCACTTTGGCGTTTTTCTTGTTCGTACAAAAATCGGATTGAAGCTTCAGCTTCTTGCAATTCTTTCTCTGCATATTTGCGCTTGACAAATTCCCCTAATTGAGAACTTACCACAGCTATGATCTGAAGTAAATCTTGATCCGGTGGCAGTTCTTCCCGGCAAAAAAAAGTCATTACTCCTACAACTTGGCTCCTAGCGTGAATGGGGAAACCGAATCCCGATCGCAGTCCCGCTTCCTGGGCCAAGCGCGATCGCACGAAATTGCGATCGCCCACAAGATCGGTAATCCACTGCGTAGAACCGCTTCGGGAAACCGCTCCCGGCAAACCCTCACCCGCAGCCAAAGTAATCTGCTCCTCGTTTTCGGCAAACTCCCTAACTTCTTCCGCTGCCTGCCAAACTGCCACCCGCCGCCAACAAGGAGTTTCCTCGATCGGACAGCAAAGCGGCAGGCACCAAAGCGGATCTGTTTCAGATTTTATTTCCTCACCCCATCTAGTTTCTTTCTCAGCCTCTGCAGGCGTCCAAAGCTCGCCAAAATCCCACCCAAAACTTTGGCAAATAGCTTGCAAAATTTTCGGAGTTGCACTATCTAGAGAAGTTGATTCTGACAGGATATGAGTAACAGCATACTGTGCTTCTTGACACTTTTTTATGCGTTGTTGCTTGGTAATGTCTTTGCCGATATAAACAAAATCTTGTATAACCTTGCTATCTGCATCCCGGCTTCCTGTGCTTGTCTCAAAAGTAGAGCATGAAAACGCCACAATCAGCTTTAAGCCTATTTTCGTTTGGCAAGCTACTTTTACTTGAGGCCAATATTCGCTTTTAAGTGCAGGAGGTAGCTGGCTGACTTTGCGTAACAATTCCTCCTCAGCCGTAATCAGGGATATGGATTGGCCGATTAATTCCGATTCGGTATATCCAAATAATTGCTGTGCAGCTTGATTCACTTTTTTGATTTCGCCCGATGTTCCTGTTACGAACAAAACATCCCCTAGGGAATTAATAATTTTGTCAATATAATCGCCAGCCGCAGCTAAGTTATCGCCTTTAATACTTGTTTTGTTGGCAGCCTGAACCATGGTTGGCTGAGTTCCAATGCTATCTGTCACATCTTCACATAAAATAATCAATCTATCAGCATTGGCTTGTCCCTTATAACCAAAAATGTACAAATTTAGATACAAATAAGAGCCGTCTTTGAGAACTCGGCTAATTGATTTTAACTGACAATCTTGCTGTCGTTCTTCAATAATATCTTCAAGAAGTCCTTCAATTCCTATCAGTTCGGGAAAACTATCGCGCACGTCTTTTCCTTCGCCTACTTCCTCATGAATGTAGGCAAAATCTTGCACTTTCACAGATATTTCTTTAATCTTAAGTTCCCGATCGACTGTGAGGTATTCAATCCTGCGTAAGGATAACAGCTTATAAAGAAGAATATTAATACTTCTGGGGCTGCTCTCTACAGTTAATGTGGGAAGCATCTCGTTATTGTAGAGCATCTCTCTCAAAGGTTAGCCGGTAAAGTTAGTTGTTGTTTGGCTGCGATTTATCATGGGAATTTTTATACTGGCAGAGGTCATCACCTGTTACCGGTGGCAAATTTATGCAAACAGTACACTTTGGATTCTCCAAGCAGTTTTTTGCTTATTTTAAAAATGGGGCCAAATATTAATTTGACCCACTTTTTGTGAGAAAGCGCAGTCAAAATCATCCTCTGTTGAGGTTGAGATTTATGAAGAATATGTAGCGGTTTACACTATTTGTGCGGCACATTTTAATTTTAAATTCCCCGATATGGCTTACAACCGCTAAAGTTGAGGGACAGCACAGTTTAATTCAAATGTTTGCTTTATTAATTAGCACCATTCCTATAGACCTTACCTCCCCTGGGTATTTGTGTCAATTTTTGTAAAGAAAGTGTTACCTTTAAGTGATATAGTATCGAAGAATTTGTATAAAAACTTAAAAACACTCTGCTAAATGCTGAGACTTATTACCGACTTTGACGGCCCGATCATGGACGTGTCCGATCGCTACTACCGAGTTTACCAGTATTGTCTCGCCGAGACTAAGCGTTCGGACCAACCAGTGCGCGAACTCCCCAAAGCCGAGTTTTGGGACATGAAGCGCGCGCGGGTTCCCGAAACCGAAATTGCCATCCTCTCAGGATTAGATGCAGATCAAGCCCGCGATTTTGCTCAGAAACGCCGTCAAACCGTCCACACCCTACCCTACATGGTTTACGATCAACCAGTAGCCAGCGCCGTGGAAACCCTCGAAAAGGTGCAGCGCGCTGGAGTAGACTTAGCGGTGATGACCATGCGCCGCGTTAGGGAACTAGATGAAGCCTTCAACCGCTGCAATTTAGGGCAATTTTTCCCAGAAAACCGCCGCTATTGCCTCCCCAACGATTACGTTAAAACCGGGGATGTCAAAGATAAGCCGCTGTTGATGGCAAGAGCTCTCGCCGAACTGCCGCCGGCTTCTGACACTTGGATGGTTGGCGATACGGAGGCGGACATTATAGCAGCAAAAACGCACGGTGTCAAGGTAATTGGTGTTTTGTGCGGAATTCGCGATCGCACCCAACTAGAAATGCACCAACCGGATTTAATTGCCAACAATTTGAGCGAAGCAGTTGAGATTGTTTTAGGTCGCAAAAATTAGTCATTAGTCATTAGTTATTAGTCATTAGTCATTAGTTATTAATTGTTAGCCGATGTTACTTGTCGGAGGTCTTAATTCCACAGTTATTAGTGGTTGGCTGCTGACTAATAACTGTTGACTAATAACTGCTGACTAATGACTGCTGACTATCGCAGAAAACCGCTGACCAGCCACAGAATTAAAAACGTAAACAAAGCGATAAATTTCTCTGTTGTTATAAATGCCGGACTGACCAAAGAACCCAAAAAGCCTCCCAGCAACAAGCCTATAACCAAGCCAGCCACAGTCAGCAGCACAGCCCGACCAAATTTTTGTTCCTTGCGATTAACAAAATAAAGACAAGAGCCGACCCCAAGAGCCAGAGTCAACTGTAGTAAACCATCATTAGCTGCCGGATAAATACTCAGTCCGCCTAACCCCACATACACCCCAGCCGGCCACAAAATGTCCGATCGACTAGGAGTATCGATTAGCCGCTGCAACCAAGCTGGGCTGCCACTAGGAGGAGAGGGAGTAAAGCTTGGGGGTGGCGGAGTCAGCCGCTCGGGAAAGCGGATGCGTTCGGGTACTTTAATTTTACCTTCCTGTCGCTGCCGCAGGCGATCCATGAGGATCGCATCGTAAGCGGCTTCGAGCAATTCCAAACGTTTCTTGTCACCGCTGTACTGCTCAGCTAGGCGCGTGCGGGCCTCTTGCACTTCATCAAAGGAAGCATCTTCATCGACTTCAAGCAGTTGATAGGGAGTTGGCTCACTCATGGTAATAACCCGCTGAAGACTCTCGTTATAGAGTAATCTATACAAGAGAGGAAAGCGGGGCGGGGGCTCTGCCGCTTTCCCAAAAGTTTTGCTGCTAGTTTTTGGTGCTTTAAAACAGGAACCAGCAAACCTTACGAAAATAGAAACTAGAAGGCATTTGGCATTCGTAAATAAAAAATAATGAATCCAAAGATTTTTATTTTTATCTTGGCCGTCTAAAATTTTACCTTCTGCCAAATGCCCTCAGAAGGGACTTGTCCCGCAGGCACTCACAATTCCCGACCACTGGACTTTTTTAAGTCGATCGCGGCGGTACGAAAAAAAGTGAGCCGAGTCAGAATAAGTACAGAAAGGAGCGATCGCCACTTGAGAAACATCGATTCCCAACTGCTGCAATTGCAGAGCATTGCAGAGGCGAACATCCAAGCGTACTTTTCCCGGTTCTGGATCGGCTAAGACAGGCGTTTCCGGCAGTTGGTGCAAAAACTCTAGAATGCCGTCGGCTGTCGCACTAACGCCACTCTTAGGAGCAATGGTGGCTCCCAGTTCCGCTGCTACCTCCACAGATACCTGGTAAACCTCTCCAGCGATCGCCGGCCCCATAGCAATCTTCAGATTTTCTAGTTGACTGCCTTGTGCCACAAGTTGAGCGATCGCCTCTGGTAATATCTTAGCAGCAGTCCCGCGCCAACCCGCGTGAACTGCCGCAACGAGTCCCGTGCGCTCGTCAGCAATCAGCACCGGCACACAGTCAGCCGAGCAAACCCACAGCGCCTCCAATTCTCGCTCGGCTACCAAGCCATCAGCCTCAGCATAGCTTGGGGCAGCGGTTTCCGGGCCCGGAGCCACAACCGGGGACAACTCACTCGTTTTGAGTACCGCATTGCCGTGTACCTGTTGGAGTCGGTAAACCTTAGCTCCCGGTTCGAGAACTTCCGTCAGCTCGATCGGCCCCCGGGGCGAGAACTCGCGAGTAAAAAAGCCGTGAGACCAGCGAGAAAGCAAGCTGCAAGTCAGATACGGCAAGCCTTCAGAACTCTGCCAGTCCCAACTGATACCCTCAGGCTCTCCGGCGCACTCAGAGTCAGGAAAATTTGTCAAGCGATCGCCAGCTACAGTCATGAAACCTATCCATCCCCAAGCGAATCATTTAGCTTGTATTCTAAACAATCAACAATTTTGTCCGCGAAGTTTAAAGGCAGCGCCAGCTTTAAGGAAAAAATCGCGATGAAGCAGGCGGTTTTAGGACAACCGACTGCGCCGAAATTTTGCATAACCCGAGAAATATAGGCAACTAATTAACATAGAGGAACGCCAAAGCGCTATCATCAGTGTGGCCGTCAGACACTTCTAGGCAAGTGCCATCGGGATCAAAAAAACCGGATATCGATCGCGACTGAATGTGCAAGGTATTCGAGCTTGTTCTATGTGCAAAAAAAATTGCCTCAAGCCCGGTAAAATCAGTTAGGTCTGTATATAAAGACAAGGATTGCCATACATTCGATCCTGACTTCGAGATCCTTGTGCCCCCTGTTGAGTTGGGAAAAAAAATCGTGAAACCAGTTCCAGACAAGCAAATAACAGCCCCTTTGAACACCAAACAGCAAAAAAAGAACCCTACAGGCACCCGGACTCGATCGCGCCTTTTGTCCGATCGCTCACTGCTGGTGGGACTGGGTTGCCTTGCCAGTCTGGGACTGCTCAGCAAAGGCCTAGTTTGGGCCCAAGCCGAAACTCCGCCAGCAGAACAAGCCGTCCCCGGCGCAGCAGACCTCCAGCCATTATTTGAAGCTCCTCTCCCGCCCCCGGAACCCGAATACAGCCAAGTGGAGCCAGAACCATACCCTGAACCTGAACCGCAGGCAGAAGTTCCGCCGTCCGAGCCTTTCGATGCCGCACCGCCGTCCGAGCCGGAGTACGCCAGCGAACCACCTCCCACCCAATATTATCTGCCAGAACCCGCGCTGATTCCTTTGCCAGAAGCGACGGCCCAGGAGCCGCCTTTTGAAGCGCCAGTTAACCCAGCCCACGCTGAAATCGACCAAACAGACTACAGCATTGGCGCTACCAGCGAGTACCAAGAGTACGAAGCGCCAACAAGTATAGAGTTTGCAGAACGATCGACCGGCTGCGAAGGAGGTGGCGATTTGTGCGCGCCTCCTCCTGTTTCCGAGCCGGTGACGGCCGATGCCGGAGAACCCAACTACAGCCCAGAACCTCCGATCGCAGACGACGGCTATATTGCAGCCCCTCCTCCTCGAAATCTGCCAGAAAGCATTCCAGACAATGTTGGGGAAACTGTAGCCGGAAATAGTAGCGAAAATCCTGTCAGTAAAATCGGTCAAGCCGTTCAACAAATAGGCAGCCAGGTTTGGGGGGGTTCAAATCCGCCGGAACCAGCCTACGCACCCCCGCGCTACCCAGCAAACATCGGCTACTCGGCAAACACTGGATACTCGGCAAACACTGGATACTCGGCAGACACTGGATACTCGGCAAACACTGGATACTCGGCAAACATCGGCTACTCGGCAGACGCAGGATACTCGCCAGACGCCGGATACTCGGCAGACGCAGGATATTATGCCGGATCTGCATCTTACGGTGGCGGCGCTCCAGCGCCCAGCATGGGACTCGGGCCGGTTCAAGTCGGTGCCATTAGTGTCAGCAGCGGCAGCAATACCGGTTTTGCTTACTACAATCTCACGCCGCGTCCCGCAGGCCTGCCCGGAAATGGCAACACCAGCTTGCTGTTTCCGCTATCTATTGCTTCGGCAATTACTTCGCCGTTTGGTTGGCGGACTCATCCGGTTATGGGCTACGGCAGGTTTCACACCGGAACGGACTTGGGGGCCCCGATGGGAACGCCCGTACTGGCAGCCTATGCGGGTCAAGTGGCGATCGCCGATTGGTTGGGTGGCTACGGTTTGACAGTGGTTCTCAACCACAACAAAAAGTCTCAGGAAACTCTCTACGCCCACCTTTCGGAACTGTTTGTGAAACCGGGAGAGTGGGTGAAACAGGGAGAGACGATCGGCCGCGTCGGGAGTACGGGAATGTCTACAGGGCCTCACCTTCACTTCGAGGTTCGGCAAATGACTGACCAGGGTTGGGTGGCGATCGACCCGGGATCTCAGCTAGAATTCGCTCTGGCAAAAATGATCGGCAGTTTGGAAACCGCCAAAGTACCGCAAATGCCGAAAATGGTGGAAATACAAACCGCTAGCGGACTCAAGGATTTGGAAAACGATCTGCCGCAGCTTCCACCTCTGCCGCTGGGAATGGACATCGAAGTTCACAACATCCAGCCGCCATTCCCGGAACTCTTAAAAGCTGACATTTCTAAGCCCAAAGATCCCGAAGCAGTCAAACCCAAAATTCAGAAGCAAGCTAACAGGTAAAAATTAGGGATTGCTTAGATTAATTTTCTTGTGGAACGGTCGAAAAGCGCACCCCACAAGAAAATTAATGTTTTGTGCAACCAGCACGCGAACTCGTTGTTTTTCGTCGTTACCACGCTCTTTTGGGCAACGAGGAAAAACTGATAAAAAATGGTAACTTGCAGCTTATGCTAATAGCGCAGCATTTGTGGGAATTAATTTTATTTCTGATTATTATAGTCGGCCCGATTCCCTTAAGCTTGTCTCTTGCCTTCGAGAATCAGAAAGAAAACAATAAGTATTCATTTCCCCATTTTCTCCTCGTAGTCTTGACGGGATGGAGTATTACACAAGTTTGTATCGGCTTGATTTTAGGAAGCGCCGATCGCCTAAATATTGCTGCGGTGATTATAGCAGAAATTTTGATTGGTGCGATCGGCTTCATCCTGATTTATACAAAAAACCAGAAAACTTTTACCTTCTCGCAGTGGCCGATTCCCCAACTCAAGCAACCTTTAGGCCCCTCAGAATTCCTAATTATTGTTGCCACCGCTGTTGCAGGATTTTTGCTGTTAAAAACTCTCGCAACCAAACCCACAACCAATTATGATTCATTGTGGTTTCACCTACCTGCGATCGCCCGATGGTATCAAACCAATTCATTTACATTATTAGATGCTGCGGGAAATTGGATTTTTGAACAAGAACAAGCCCGAGTATATCCTTACAATTGGCACGTTTTATCTGCTTTGTGTGTGCTTCCCTTCGGAGAAGATTTTCTAGCAGCTTTTCCCCTGCTAATTGCGTGGGTACTGGAGGGAATTGCAGTCTATATCTTAAGCGTAAAATTTGGAGCAAGGCGAATTCACGGTATGGCAGCAGCATCTTTAGTATTGACAGTACCGATGATGCTCAACCAAGTTAACACCATTCACCCAGACTTACCGCTAGCTGCAATATTTACAGTCGGTTTATATTTTGGTTTATCCTACCATAGCAGCAGATCGCAATCCGAACTTTCCCTATTTTTGGCAGCCACAGGAATGCTAGCCGGAATAAAAATCACGGGAATAGTCTATTCAGCCTCACTTTTAGGAGGATTAGCAATATTAGAAATTAAAAGATTCGCGGTTAATAAAAAATCTACACCAGCTAATTTTAGAATTCGCCACTTTCTCAAACCAGTGTTACTGTGCGGCATAGCTTGTTGCTTGCTTTTAGGAGGTTTTTGGTATGCGAGAAACTTGCTGCACATCAATTATCCCGTCAGCGAAGTCGGCGATATTAAAATTCCCTTAGAGCCTGTTCCCTTACCGTCTCCCATACCTGCACCACTACCTCCGGTACAGCAGCCGCCCGCTTCGCCACTTCTAAAGATTTGGCAAAGCACTTTAGCAGCTCAATTTAATCCCAGCAATATTTCCCACTGGCAAACTGTCGGCTTACAAATTATCATTAGATTGCAACTGCCCTTTCTGGCGATCGCGCTTCAGGTATTGGCAGCGCCTCTGGCTTTTATCCAGAGTAAAACCAGAAAAATTAATCAAAATAATATTATTTTAATTGTACTTCTCGCCAGTACAGGAATTCTGTATTTAATTACACCTTACACCTCCGGTACTGTCGGAGAGTCGATCGGTCAACTCAGCCCTCTACTCGGTTTTAACCTCAGATACGGATTTCCCTTTTTAAGCGTACTTGCCATCGCCGCAGCAGCTACAGCAACTCTCTTGAGAACTCAAAATCAAGTTGTTCTGGCCGTGGTTTTGGTTAGTGGTTTTTTCGGAATTACTAGCAATACAATTTTTGATTATATTAAAAATGCTTCTTTCAGCGGAGATAGTATGGTTTGGGGGAGTTTGTTGATTGACAATTTCAAGTCTAATCCAGTAGAAGTTATTAATAGTATCGTAAAAATATTACGCCCCATTTGGCAAGATATATTACCCGATCCGATATTTTATCTTGTGTCAGTGACGCTGGCTGCGATATTGTGGAAAATGAATCCTGGCTTGGGATGGCTGAATCATCTATTTCCCACCCGCAAAAAATCGATTTACATAGTGATAATTGGTGTCTGTATAGGATTGATACTAATTGGTCATTGGAGGGAAAAGCGAGATTTTGCACGCACAGAGCTGTATCGTGGTATTTACGAATATATTGATAAAAATACAGTACCAGATGAAAGAATAGGCTTCTTTTTAAGTTCGCGCAGCTACCTGTTTTACGGGAGAAATTTGGACAGAAAAGTTTTATATGTGCCGTTTAGAGCCGATCGACTTTCGGCATGGATTGACAACCTGCGGCAAAATAAAATTAGGACTGTGGGATTCGGACCCCTGACTGGGACAGACGCAGCTACTAGGAAAGCTCTATCTTGGCTGACAAGTGCCCAGGGCCCGCTGCAACCAGTTTTCGGTAAAGATTTTAATACTGAGTCGGTGCTATATCGCTTGAAAAATTAAAAGTTATTAGTTACCATGAACCAAGCTAAAACTCTATTTTCAATTATTGTTCCGACCTACAATCGACCCGATAAATTAGCGGCGTGTCTTCAGTCTTTTGTTGAAATTGAATATCCCCGCGATAAATTTCAAGTTATCGTGGTCAACGATAGCACCGAAATTTCTGTAGAAAATACAATTTCGCCTTTTCAAAATCAGCTAAATATCACACTTCTGACACAACCCAACTCCGGCCCTGCAACGGCGCGAAATACTGGATCTTTTGCGGCAGAAGGCAAATTTTTAGTGTTTACAGACGATGACTGTACTGTGGGGGTAGATTGGCTGCAAAATCTGGAAAAGCGATTTGGGGAAACACCAGATTGCTTAATCGGAGGTCGAACTGTAAACGCGCTGCCGGATAACATCTATTCTACTGCCAGCCAGCAACTGATCGATTACCTTTACAGTTACTATAATGCTATTGGCGATCGCGCGCAATTTTTCACTTCTAACAATTTTGCCCTTCCCGCTGAGGCTTTCCAAAAAATCGGCGGCTTTGACACGACTTTTTCTCTAGCGGCTGGAGAAGACCGGGAATTTTGCGATCGGTGGTTGCATTCGGGCAATGCCGCAATTTACGCTCCCGAAGTTATAGTCTATCACTCCCACGCACTAACTCTTCGCAAATTTTGGAAACAGCAATTCAATTATGGTAGAGGTGCTTTTTTGTTTCAGCAAATTATCTCGAAACGCGGGGCTAATGGGAAACTACAACATCCGTCATTTTATCTGAATTTGCTAACTTATCCATTTTTCCACGCACCGGGCTTTCAAAAGCTATTAATTGCTGCATTGTTTTTAGTTTCTCAGGCGGGAATTGCTGCGGGATTGTTTTGGGAGAAAAACAATTTTGTTGAGTAATAGATTTTTATTAATGAACCGCAGAGAGCGCAGAGAGCGCAGAGAGAGAATTAAGAGTTAGTAGGTGCGTCAGCTTTGAGCCGTCAATTATTGATATAATTAATTCGCTGCTGAGGCCTTATACAAATCAAAAACAGGCTCACCTGCCTGTTCCACAAAGAGTGAGTTTTCTTGTGGGGTTGGCAGGATAACCCGCACGTAAAAGGCTGATTGAGGAGGGTGTAAGATATCAGATATTAGCAAGGTGCGCGGTGCGTACCCACAGATTAGATAAATCCGTGTTCTGCTAAGAATTCTGGTGTAATTGTTCCCAAACTGTTGATTGTGGGGGTTTCTTCCCACGGTTCTGGAGGGGATTTTGAGCCGCTGCGGAGAAATTTGGCGACATATTTGCCCAGAATATCTGCTTCTAAGTTTACTAAACTTCCTGGTTGCAAATAGCTGAGGTTTGTCTCACCAAAACTGTGGGGAATGACAGCAACTTCAAACCAATTGCCGTCAGCATCGCAATCTGCCACGGTTAAGCTGATGCCGTTGACGGCGATACTGCCCTTGGAAACGATGTAAGGTGCGATTTGACGTTGCCATCCCGAATTTGCTGCTGGTGTGGCAGTAAACCGCATCTCCCAAGCGTTGGCGGTTTGGGTTGATGTTGCTAAAGTGCCGATCGCATCTACGTGCCCCGTCACAAAATGTCCCCCCAATTTGCTACCGGCGCGCAGGGAGGTTTCTAGGTTCACCAAAGCATCGGGGAATGATCCCAGGGTTGTGCGGCGGAGGGTTTCTGGGGAAGCGACGGCGACAAAACCTTGCGGCAGAACTTCCACTACCGTTAAACAGACTCCATCCACGGCTACGCTGTCCCCAATGGCTAAATCTTGTAAAATTGGGTAGGAGTTGTTTGATGTGCAGGAAATTTGGAAATAATCGTTGCCTAGCGACTTCAGCTTTCCGAGAGATTGAATTAGTCCTGTAAACATAAGTATTTTTCCGTAGTCGATCGCTTATTTACATCAAACCATAGGGACAAACCAGAGACAGGAGGTTTTGCCGTCCCCCTGTCCCCTGGAGTCAATCTAAAATCTAAAATCGACAGTCCCAGATCTGTTGCAGATTCAGGCGAAGATCAAGTCATACTGGATTTAGGTGATCTTTATGTCCAAGTTCTCTACTGCCTTACAGTTTCTTAATTCTATGAGGCCGATCGAATGATTGAAATGAAAGTCGCTGGAATTGCCTTAGATGCAGCCACGCGCAGTCCTATTGTCTTATTGAGAGACGCTACTGAGCGACGGGCTTTGCCTATTTATATCGGTCAGGAGCAAGCAAAGGCTATTATTAGCGCGATCGAAGGGCACAAACCTCCTCGGCCCTTAACTCACGATCTGATGGTCAATTTCTTAGAGGCATGGAGTCTTACCTTGGAGCGCATAGTTATTCACTCGCTGCAAGATAACACGTTTTATGCCGTGCTGATCGTCCGTCAGGGAGAAGTTAAAAAAGAGATCGATGCCCGACCTAGCGACGCGATCGCCCTAGCCCTGCGAACGAACTGCCCCATCTGGGTGATGGAAGAAGTCGTCGCCGATGCTTCGATACCGGTCGATCGAGATGCTGATGAGGCCGAACGCCGGGCCTTCCGGGAATTTATCTCAAACCTCCGTCCAGAGGATTTGATTAAGAGAAGCGGCTTCAGCCCGGGCGAAACTTCCTAACCTTTATGCGCTATCGACGGTTTGGCAAAACGGAGTTGCACCTGTCGGTATTTTCCTTGGGAACCATGCGCTATTTGGCTTCTGAGGAAACTGCCTGTCAGACTGTACAACAGGCGGTGTCTCAGGGAATCAATCACCTGGAAACTGCGGCTGGTTACGGTTGCAGCGAGGAATATCTTGGCGCGGCCCTTTCGGCTGGTTTGTCTGTCGATCGATCGCGCCTCCACGTCACTACAAAAATTTCCCCAACGGAGGATGCAGCAGCCATGGAACGCTGCATCGACGCATCCCTCAAACGCCTGAATTTAGACTATATCGATTGTCTGGCAATTCACGGTTTGAATACTTGGGAACATTTGGCTTGGGTGCGATCGCCCACAGGCTGCATGGAAGCTGTACGCAAAGCCCTGGCTGAGGGTCGCATTCGGCACGTCGGCTTTTCGACTCACGGGCCTCTGGATCTGATTTTGGCTGCAATAAATACAGATTTGTTTGAATTTGTCAATCTGCATTATTACTATTTTTTTCAGCGCAACGCCCCGGCAATTGAACTCGCCAAGCACAAAGATATGGGCGTTTTCATCATTTCCCCAGCCGATAAAGGAGGGCAACTCTACACGCCTCCGGAAACTCTCGCACAATTGTGCTCGCCTTTCTCGCCTTTAGAGTTGAACTATCGATTTTTACTCAGCGATACTAGGATTGGGACTCTGAGTGTGGGGGCTGCAAATGCGACAGAATTAGAGCAACCTCTGAAATATGCCGATCGCGACTTTCCCCTCACCCACGCCGAACTCGCTGCGTTCGATCGGCTAGAATCGGTTATTGCAGCCACTTTGAAAACCGACAAATGCAGCCAGTGCTATGCCTGTTTGCCTTGCCCGGAAAACATCAACATTCCCGAAGTATTGCGACTTCGCAATCTCGCCGTCGGGTGCGACATGACTGACTTTGGCAAATACCGCTACGCCATGTTTGAAAATGCCGGACACTGGTTTCCCGGCAGCAAAGGCAACCGCTGCACCGATTGTGGCGAATGTTTGCCGCGGTGTCCCGAAGAGTTAGACATCCCAACTTTGCTCAAAGATACTCACCAGCGACTGGGCGGCAAAGCAGGCAGGCGGTTGTGGGATTGAAAAAAAGGTGATGCAGGGAAAAGGCGATCGAGCGTATCTAAGTGTTGCAATAATTACGTTAAACTTTGGTTTAAGTGAATTTACTCTAGAGTCGATCGAAAAACTACTTAGCTTGCGGACTGTCTGCAGGCATTGGTGTCCACTTAACGTCTTATGTTGTACCAATCTACTGTTTGAGTTCATAGTCTTCCTGATCCCCCCTAACCCCCCAGGGACAAGAGCGTCAAAGTCCCCCTTCTTAAGGGGGATTTACGGGGAGCGAGACTCGGCTATAAACGAGAGATACAAATGGTTTTAGTCTGAAGTTGACACCCATGTCCCCTGTCTGCTCGCAACAAACTTTAAATAGGAGCCGACAGTATATGGAAAAACAACTAAATAAGACAATCTGATTGAACACCGAGAAATTGATTTATTTAAAAATATCCCAGTCATTTTCTTGCTTTATTGCCCCCGGCGAGAGCTAACAATTTTATGATGAGTGATTAAGCGAACTCGATATAAAATATAAAATCGTTCGACTGAGCGCTCACGCCGAAGTCTAAAATCTCAAATCTCAAATCTCACATTGATTCCCTTCCCGATTAATTGATGGCCTGTCATCTAAAACCGATCCCGTATTTACTACTATGGCTCATACTCAGTTAAACGACAGCCAGCCAAATTGTCTGCAGCAAACTAAAGTGGCGACTTCCGAAAGAAGATTGAAAGCAGCTTTCAAGCCGTGTACCTACAACTTATCTGTTACCAGAAAACAGCTAATCGGACTGCTGACTTTACAAACAATCTTGCCCGTCGGACTAACGGCAGCAGCACTTTGGCTAACATCGGCAGTTGGAAGCAATCAACTGCAAAATCAAGCTAAATCCGAACTGAGCCTTAGTGAAATTAACTACAATCTCCAACTCGATCGCGCCGCCGACCGTTTGCAAAACTCTTCTGACAGCAAAACGATCGCCCAAACAGCCTTAGCTTACAACAGCGGTAAACAAACAACATCAGATTTGCGAAAATCAGTCAAGCAAATTTTGGAAAATCAAGTCAAAACAGGGGAAATAGACAGCGCGGCTTTAGTGGGGAAAAACAGGCCGATTGTGGTTAGCGTCAACTCCAACCAGAAGGGAAAAAGTTTTAACCGGCAAAAAATAGTCGATCGAGTATTCGCTGCAAAACAGCCAATTACGGCTACCGAAATCCTTGCAAAATCAGAAGTTCAGGAACAATTGGGATCTTTGCCGCCCGGAAAGGGCGATCGCCCTGTTCTCCTCCGCTACGCAGGAATTCCCATAAAAGATCCAAAAACTCAGACAGTGATTGCTGCCTTAGTATTAGGAAAAATAATCAGCCAAACGTCAGTAGTTGCTAGCAGCAAAATTCTCAATTTACAGGGCGGGGGATATCAGGCTATATACGCACCGCTGGCTGACGGCAAATTTGTTTTGGCAAGTTCGCAAACATTTACAAAAAACCAACAGTTACCAGACTTGCTGGCAGAGAAATCGCTGCTGAAATCTGCACTCGCCGCCGGCGGCAAACCAGTCGCCGGACACGTACAAACAGGCAGTCAAACTTATGCAGTAGCTGCCAAATCCCTTGGCAATTTAGCGGGAAAACCCGCAGCAATTTTAGTGCGATTCATCCCCAAAACCTCGATCGAAACTTGGTGGGGCAACAACGGGCTACTGCTGGCACTGTCTGCGGCTGCCGTTGTTCCCTTCGCCTTGGGAGTTGCAGTCACCCGCCGGATTGCCAAACCCACAAACTCAGATTTATCCACAGCAGACGGGAATGGGGCATCTAACTCCACCGCCGAACCGCAGCAGCGACCCCGGAAGTTGGATCTAATTTATGACAATTTAAATTTCGGCGAATTCCCCGATTTATTCAAAAAATCGAGTTTAGATGGTCAATTAGCCGTCGATTTTCGATATAAAAAAATTGCGGGTGATCCTCTTCGACCGCTTCGGCAACGCCCGATCGCAAATCCCCACATCCCGCTCGCTTTCCAACCCCTAGAATTGCCAGAAAACTCCGTCTCAAACCACTCACGGCAGGTAAATAGACAACTAGAAAAAAGCGCGATCGCCTTAAATCTAGTCCAGGAAGCTTGGCAAGACTTAAATCGCCTCAACTTGGAATTGCAGCCAGAAATACTCGATCGCCAAAATACTCAAAAAGCCCTGCGAAAGAGCGAAGCACTGCTGCAAGCGATTTTAGACAACTCAACAGCAGTAATTTACATCAAAGATGTTGACGGAAAATACCTGCTCACAAACCGCCATTTTGACAATTTGTTCGACATCGCAAAAGAGCAAATAACAGGGAAAACCGACCGCGATATTTTTCCCCAAGACAAAGCAGCAGTTTTGCGAGAAAATGACCTGAAAGTTCTTGAATCCTCCTCGCCCCTAACCATCGAAGAAATCATCCCTCAAGACGACGGCCCGCACACTTATATTTCTCTGAAATTTCCCCTCTGCAACTCTGAAGGTAAAGCTTATGCAGTCGGTACAATTTCTACAGATGTGAGCGATCGCAAACTTGCCGAACTCACCCTAGAAAAAGCCAAAGCAGAACTAGAAATAGAAGTCGAACAGCGCACCCTATTCCTCAAACAAGCCAACGAACTCTTGCGGTTTGAACTCGCCGCCAGAGCCCGCGGCGCCATCACAGTCAGACAAATGACCGCTCAGGTAGCCCGACACGCCAGAACAGTTGACGGCATTCTAGGGGCTTCTCTTGACCTAATTTTTCTGGTAGATCGATCGGGAAAATACACCTATGTCAGCCGCACCGCCGCTCAAGCGGCCGGCCTGAACCCCAGAGAAATGATTGGCAAAACCTGGCAGGAATTAGGCTGGTCGCCAACAATTATGCAGCGGGTTCACCAAGAATGCCACGCCATATTTGTGACAGCCGAGCCCAAGAAAGGCGAAGTAATTGTCCCCACGGCAAACTGGGGAACCCGCGACTACGAGTACATTCTCAGTCCGGTTTGTGCGACAGACGGCAGCGTCGAAGCCGTAGTGGCGACACTCCGGGATATCACCGAACGCAAAGATGCGGAGGAAGCGTGGCAGTTGGCCAAAGAAGCAGCAGAACTCGCCAACCGCGCCAAGAGTGCTTTTCTGGCAAACATGAGCCACGAGTTACGCACTCCCCTCAACGCGATTATCGGCTACAGCGATATGCTGGTGGAAGATGCCGAAGAGTTAGGCAACTTAGAGGTAGTCTCGGATTTAGACAAAATTCGCACTGCTGGCAAACACTTGCTGCACCTAATTGACGACATTCTCGACATTTCCAAAATTGAAGCTGACAAGATGGAGATTTACCTCGAAAGCTTCGATGTTGGAGGCTTAATCGAGGAGGTGGTAACAACTATCAAACCGCTAATGGATAAAAACGGCAATACTTTGGAAGTATTGATCTCTGACAATATCGGCGCGATGCACGGCGATTTGATGAAAGTGCGGCAGGTAATGCTGAATTTGCTCAGCAATGCTGCTAAGTTTTGTGCTAATGGGACGATCGTGCTTGGTGTTGAAAGAATTACCAGTGAAGAATTAAAAAATAAATATCAACCGAGAGTTGCTCAAATGTTAATTTTGGATGCAGACTTTTTAATTTTTCAAGTGACGGACACGGGCATCGGCATGACACAAGAACAGCAAGAGCGACTGTTCCAACCTTTTACTCAAGCTGACAATTCAACTACTCGCAAGTACGGCGGTACGGGTTTGGGCCTGACTATCAGCCAGCGTTTTTGTCAGATGATGGGCGGCGATATTGAAGTAAGTAGCGAGTTAGATCGCGGTTCTACTTTTACTGCTTATCTGCCTGCTTCATTGTTTAAGCGCTCGGAATTTTAACATGACTGTAGTGGGGGGCTTTACCAACAATAAAAGCAAAAAAAAACAATCTAATAAACCCGCCCCCACACAACAAAAAATCGCAATGTACATCTTTTGCCTCTAATAAAATGTAAGGTTGATGTAGGTTATGTGCTGTGCGCGGGCGGGTTTTCTAGATGGCGAGTTTCCCACATAAATGGTTGGTAAAATGCGGCCCTACGGGAAATATATAAAAAATAAAACACTAATTATGAAATACGATGTTTATCCCCGCAATAATGGCATTTTGACAAAAAGTTTATTTTTGTTCCTTATGGCGGGTTCTTCGTGCTTCGGAGCCTTGCTGTGGGGACAATCTGCCGCATATTCCCAGCAGCCGAGCTGCCCGACTGGCAACGCTGCTAATTTCCCGCCGCCCCCGCTTTCGCAAACCGAAAAAAGTGTGCCGAGTCTGTGGTTAGCTCAAAAACTCTATGGCGGAAAATTGCTCGATCGCTGGTTTGTCGATCCCGGCAATACTTGGGTAATTATCATAGTCAACCGCCAACTTTGGAGTTTGCTCGATTATATGGAACGCTATCAGTTTGTTAACCGCTTTGGCACTGTCGCCAACGATTATGGTTACAATGTGCGAGTTTGCAACCGTCAAGGCACTGCTTTGGCAGTTTATTCGTGCCAGGGCGATCGGCTTAACTGTCGCATTGATTTAGAATCTCTCTCAAATCCGGGTATTCGAGGAAGGGTGAAAGGATTTTAGTAGGGTGCGTCAGTCGCGAGTAATTTTCTGGATAATCGATAAATCAAGAGCTGACGCACTCTACATTTTAACTTCTCACTACTTGCCTAGTTTCTTGCCAGAGCGATCGATATTGCTGAATCCCCGCATCCCCAAACGGCAGCAGAAAGTCGCTAGCAGCAAGAATCTTCGCATCCGGCAACAACACAGGATTAGTGCGAACAGCTTCCGGCAAATCTTCGGGTTTCATGCCGACAATTATCGGCGAACTAGCCTTAGCGAGCAAAGATAATTGAGGAGCAACCCGAGGTTGTAAGCAAAAATCAATCCATTTTTCCACTAAAGAAACTGGATTCCCTGATGCTGGTTGTACCCACAAATCTGTCCAAAGCGCAGTTCCCGAAACCGGAATTACTAAAGCAATATCCTTTTGAGTTTGCAGCAGTGGCAGCAAGTCCCCAGAGGAACCTACTGCCAACCAAGTATCGCCTAAAATTAATGGTTGCAGGTAAGAGTCAGAACTATAAAGTTTAACTTGTTGGTGCAAATTTGCGAGTTCTTTTTTGAGATTTGGGACTTTATCTAATTGCTGCGTATTGTAAGATTTCCCTAGTTTTTTTAATGTTAAACCGATAACTTCTCTGGGACTGTCTGGCAGAGAAATTCGATCGCGCAATTCTGATCGCCACAAGTCTTTCCAATCTGTCGGAGTCCACCCCAAAGCCTTAAATTTGTCGGTTCGATAAGCAATTACCGTAGTTCCCCAGCGGTAAGGTGCAGCCCACACTTTACCTTGAGGATCTAATTTACCCTCATCGTTGCGCCTGACGAGTTTTTGCCATCTTTCGGGCAATTGTGGCCAATTAGCAAACTTAGCAGGATCGATCGGCTTAATCAATTTTTGCCTAATTGCCAAAGTCAGCCAGTAATCTCCCAACATCACCAAGTTAGCTTGATTTTTTGATTCGGGAACTTGTTTCCACTCCTGCAACAGGGCGAATAATTCTTTTAATTGTCCTTCTTGCGTTACCTGCAAAAGCGGAGACGGTTGTACATCGCGGCTAAATTTGCTTACCAGTTGGGCCGGAATACCGTTTTTGAGCGATCGAATTTTGAGAATGGGCTTCGAGTCGCACCCTGCCGCCAATTGACTTAAAGTTAGGGTGGCGGCCCCCAATAGCAAAGACCTTCGTTTCACCTGTCAATCCGCTTTTCTAAATATTGACCCATCGTTTTGTGTTCTACAGCCCGGGAAATAATTATTTGTCGAGTCCGGTAGTTGGCGCCGATTTGTCTTATTTCTTTGTCAAACACAGAGCCATTGTACTCGGTTCTGCTGCGCTCTGAGTCTGTTTGACTCTTGCCCTGATTTTACCTTCTACCTTGTCGATCGAGCTTTCCGATGCCGAAAACTCCCTCAACTTAACGCCTAATTTCTCTGCCCCAAGTTCCTTTGAGCCAGTTTGGCTCGCCAGCCGGGTCGATCGACTGCATCTGTGTTACATTTTTTAATATAACGAAACAACGAGAGCGCTGCCATCTGCCGTTGGATGACGCTTTTTACACAACCGAAGTAAAAAATCCTTTTTAAATCGGTGACAGCTTAATAACTAAAAAAACTAAAAACCCACTCATCTGAATCCTGAAAGCACTGGCGAGAGCGAAGTCAATCTAATAGTACGCTCTGCGATCCCACTCTCAGAAACCCGACGTTTTAACTCTGATTGAAGGTTTGAACGAAGAATCGGGGTTAACCAACCCGGTTCCTGTGTTCAAGACTATCTAAAACCTAAAATCTAAAATCTACAATCGACTCACGAATGAGGATCGATTATCTTCAAGCTGGCTCCCTAAATCTACCGTCAGGATTAGGAACACAACAATTACGTCAAAAATTAAATAATTTAGTGATAAATCCAAGTTATGTAAAGATTTACCTAAAATGTAAAGATATTAAGTTACGAGCCAAAGGATGATTGTATGGAAGCGCTCCGCCAGCAAGTTACAGTATTGAGCCAACAAGTCGAGGCCCTCTACAAACTCATAGAAAACCTCAATGAAAAGCTCTTGGAGTCGGCCAAGGAGACGAAGCTGACCCAGCAACAGAGAAACGATCGCTCTGGAACGGTAGGAAATGACAAAACCTCGCCCTATCAAAGCTACAGCAGTCTCGACGGCCTCCTCGAACACAAAGACATACTGTTAGATGACAGCTACTTCGACAAGAATTCTCAAAGCTTGGAAAAAGAGCTGAGCGCAGAGATTCAAATCCAGCGCTTAACAGCTCAGCTAACAGCAGCTTACAATCGAATTGCCGCCTTGGAAGAACAGTTGCTCTCGAAAAGAATGCACTCGCAACATCTAGGCGGGCCTAATTAAATATTGCTAGCGGGGATCGGGTACTAATCAAAAAAAAATACAAGTTGCGTTGATTTATGCTCGTCTACTTATAGATTCATTGCATAGAGTTTTTTATCTCCCGCAATTAGCAGGGGGAATACTGCATCAAAGTCAGATATTGTGTAGAAAATTCTGTAAATCTGAGAGCATAAATGCTACAGAAAGTGATATAATTATTCAGCCCAAACAAAGCTGGGTGAGCAGGACAACCATGTTCGCAGCTCGATCGCCGCATCTGAATTTTTAATGTTTAATTCCTAACATTCCTGGACGCACAGAAAACAAAAAACCCGGTTTGCGAGTGTATTCGTCGCTGCAAAACCCCAATATTTTGAGTAAAAACCGGGTTTTTTGCCTCCAGGACTCTCTAATGTTTAATTTCACACCGCGAGGCTAAAGCTTCAACAGCTTGAAGGAGTTGAGTTGGAGTCCAATTTGCAGCCAGGCCACTGGCGATCGCACAGGCTCCCGCACCGACACCTTCTTTAACATAGCCGCGATCGTAAGCTTGCAGTTGCCCGTAGCGAGATCCAGCAAAACTTAGCTGCGCGGCCAACAGAGGCACACCGCCGATATCATTAGCGAGTCCTACAGTGTCTCCTGTAGGGTCTTCGGCCACCCAGCGCGTAGTCCCCACCGCAACTTGTTCGGGACTCCATACTAGAGCATATTCACGGGCTAAGGCTTGCATCAAAGCGTACACTGCCAGCATTTGCGTGCCCCCAGCCAGAAGCACCCCGCAAGTCCGACTCGCCGCGATCGCCATTGCCGCCACCGCTATTTGCATCGGATCGCCCACCGCCGCTACCAATTCTAAGGAAGTGCTGTTTTGTCCGCCAATTTCCCACTCCGCATTATTGAGTCCCGCTGTCACCGCAGCCAATTTTTGAGCGTGATTGCAGCGAGGATGAGAACTATTAACTTTGCCCGCCGCTGCAATACCCAAACCCATTAACACGCCCAAAGCAGTAGTCGTTCCCCCAACTACGCACTCCCCTAAAATTAAATAGCTGCCATTAGTTTGAGCAGCCAATTTAGCTCCCCAAATTAATCCTTGTTCGAGCAAATGTTTGACTGTTTCGAGTTCTAAAGCATTCCCAGAAATCAGACACTTTGCCGGAGTGCCGCCCAAATCAATTGCAGGTACCGGAGGTGGGAGGGGCAAACCAGCATTAAATAGGTAAAGGGGAAGTTCCAAAGCTTCGACTACAGCGCGAGATATCAATACTGGGGAGGCACCCGCTTCTAGGGGCGGCAAAGGATATTGGGGGGATGCTTGGGGGCCGTTATACAAAAATTCTGCATCGGCTAAACAAGTAAATTGTCGATCGTGCGGCGTTGCTCCTGCTGCTGAAATCCCCGGAATTAAGCCAGTAGCGGTAAATCCTAACACGCAGGCAAATATCGGTTTTCGTCCCCGATAGCGATCGAGCCACCGCTCGCCCTGTTGAATTTCTGTATAAATACCAATCATAAATTAGTCATTAGTCAGTAGTCATTAGTCATTAGTCAGCAGTCATTTGACCTCTGCAATAATTATTGTGGAACAGGCATCCTGCCTGTTCAAGACTTGCTTTTCAGGAGAGGTCTCTTAGTTATTAGTCATTAGTTATTTAGTAGCAATTAGCAATTAGCAATGCCCGATCCCCCATGCCCAATAACTACTCTTCATAATCGATCAAAACTTGCACCCAGCTTGGCGGTCGCGGAATTGGATTTCCCAAACGATCTAATAGCAGCAAAGCTACTAAATGCACTACAAATAAATAGACAATATTGTTAACCAAAATCATCCCGGCGGCGATCGCCCCAATTGTGTTCAAACTCGGTACATTAAGCCAGCCCAGCTTCACAAAAACCCATTCCACCATCTCTGTTACCTGGGCGGTTACGTAAACCCATAGATCTTGGCCCACCAACGCTGACAGCAGCCAAAACCGAAAAAAGAAGCCGACAGTACCAATTAGCGCGCCCACACTAATAGAGAGTGACCAACTCGCTTTACGCCTCCAAAGTCCTCCTAGCGCAACTCCCATAATTCCAAAAGGCATCACGTATAAAATGCTCCGCGTCGGGCCCATGAGTACCGACAGCAGCAAACCCGATACCAAAGCTGCCATCCAAGCTGCTCGGTTGCCCCAACGCAAGTAAACTAGGGCGATGGGTATCGGGAAAAAAACCCGCAGCAAAGGCCCCAGCGGAAAGTAATAATTTACCAGCCAAATTAAGCTAGCCGTACTTGCTAAAAAAGCCGTTTCTACCAGCCTTAAAGGCGCTTCCCCAGAGGCGCGCTTCCCCGGATCGGGATTGGTGCGATCGCCAGCCATTGCTGAAATATCGGCGGTTTGCGGCTCGTTATTTGTACTGGGTGAACTACCCGAATTAGACGCAGCGTCTGCTGAAAAAAAATCACTCATCCGATTTTAGATTTTAGATTTTAGATTTTAGATTTTACGGAACCTGCGCCCGATACGGCTGATTCCCGATTTTAGATTTTAGATTTTAGATTTTAGATTTTACGGGACTTGCGCCCGATACGGCTGATTACCGGTTTCACTGTTTGGATGCCTCGCCGCCAAATTTAATATTGCTCGCAGAAACCGGGTTTAGGTAGGAACGCAAGTCTTATTTTAGATGGATTTTCTCAGCCAAAATTTTCAGCAGCATTATTTTTGGATTTTGGCTTCCTGGATTACAAGCACCGAACAAGATGCGTGGTGAACGACATAATTGCTGACGCTGCCGAGAAAAGCTTCTGTAAACCCAGTGCGGCCGCGCCTCCCCAACACTATTAAATCTGCGCCCCAATTTTCGGCGGATTCACAGATACAATGCCCCGGATCTCCGTCCATTTTGCAGTCAAATTCCACCTGCAATCCTTTTTTTGCTGCGGCGTCGCAGTAATTTTTCAGCAAACCCGAAGCCTGTTTTACATCCCTGTCCAGCCGCAAACGTTGAGCTTGATAAGCTTGATCCATTAACTCGACATTCAGGCCCAAATCTACCGGAATTGGCACTGCAGTCTGACCCATCGTGCTAACAGTAACGCAGTTAAATAGCATCACCTGGGCGCGATCGCTCAGAGCTAATTCTAAAGCTTGAGTGAAGACGCGGTGGCCGAGTTCAGAATCATCTAAGGCGGCGAAAATTTTCTTAAAACTCACAGCTTTACCTCCTGCGGGAAATCATTAGTATCAGTTAGGTAACAGAGAGTGCTGTTGAATCTAATTCAAATTAGCAAACTCTGATACTTCTAGACTAACAGACGCTCTAAGGCGTGCAGGTCGGGAATGCACAAAACGTCACGTTCGCGCTGAATAGTTCCTTTTTTTTCCAGCTTGCTCAGCACTCGCGTTACTGTTTCGCGAGCCAGCCCGCTGAGGCTGCTCAATTCTCTGTGTGGTAGGTTGGGAATTTCTGTACCTCCTGTTTCCAGGATTTTTTTGCCTTGCCCCTCGGCCAAAAATAATAGAATATCTGCTACTCGCGAGGTACTGTCCGACTCTCGCAAACGCAGGCGGCGGTTGACTTGTCGCAGGCGACGCGCCATCAGTTGAGCTAGTCGAATGCCTGCTAGCGGCTCGGTATGAATGAGCTGCACAAAATCCTGAGATGGCATATTGCCGATCAGTGTCGGGGCTAGGGTGATCACATCTGTCGATCGCGGTGCTTCTTCGATCGCGGCCATTTCCCCGAATAATTCTCCTTTCCCTAAAATATTCAGTGTTACTTCTTTTCCGTCTAGGTTGTAGGTGCGAATTTTCACCCAACCATCCAATATAAAATACACTGATGTTCCCCAGTCATTTTCGAGTAAAATCACTTGATTCGACGGATGACTGCGGGTAACGATGTGGACAGTTGCTCTCTCGATTACAGGATCGGGTAATCCTGCAAAAAAAGGAGTAGAAACTATCAATTGATTTATATTGGAATTCGGATCTCGGGTGTTAAAGCGGTCTTCCATGAGGCCATCATTTTAATTTATGCGCTTGAGCTGCGCTGGGCAGTTAGAAATAGCTTGCAGCCGAGTCATTCGATTTGAGATTCAAGAAACAAGGATCTCAAATCAAGGATCTCAAATCGGCAATTTTACCTCTAAAGTTTTGCGGGCAAAGGCTCAATATGGGAATTAATAGCCTCAAGCTCTGATTGGGAGCTAGAAACTAAAGAATATACCATAATTTTTTAGATATATACCACTGAGCAAATTTTATTAACAAAATTTTAGCAAGGTGGCAAACGACTGAGCCGATCGAATTACCTTTGAAAGCACTTCGCTTAGAAAGCTTAACACTGCTGAGAGATTTGTTGTCACTAGGCCCTGCTGTCGAGAAGGCAGAATCGACGAACACAAGCCTGCAAGCACGGTAGACAGATCCCAAATCCGACTGCAAGCCTGAAACCTGGCAAAGGTCAGCACGATCGGCAAAATCCACAGCCATTGCGAGCCTAAAGACTGGCGCTCTTGGCGAGCGAAACCCACCGACTTCCCAGCAAACTTTTCTGCTACCCCAAGATTATTGTACCATTAGTATCTAGCCATGAATACATATAAAAGGCTATAATTAAAGGTTACTCAAACCCAGTATATGGGAACAATCCCGAATCTCGGTATCCCAAACCGCAAATTGTTTGAGGTTTTTTCCAAGTCGGTGAAACAGCAAGAGACAGTGGCGCGCCACCATACTAACCAAACTCGCGGTGACAGTGTGCGGCCCGCCGTTCCAGCCGGTGAAGGCAAAAGTTCGTCGGCATCGCAGCTCTTATGAGCAGGAATCAGCCTCCGGGTCGGGAAACTCGCCCCTGAGCCGCAGAATTGGACAGCACTTGCAATTGATAGCAGCGGGCATTTGGTGCGGAAGTACCGGCTAACCTATCATAGGCAATAGAAGTTATCCGAAGGCAAAACGTTAATTAACAGTTGTCAGAAAATATTAGTGAATTATTGACGGACTCGCATTCAGATTATTCTATCTATTGGCATCGCTGCCGCCTGACTTCAGTCTTTTTTCGGTAAAGTTTCTCCCAAGCCGCATTCCCAGAGGTTCCGCCCTTGAATTCTCAGAAGTACAAAATTCAAGCACTGATTGCTGAGATAGACGAGGTACTCAGCAAGCCCGCACCCCGCTTGCCTTGGACGGGTTCGATCGATACTGTCCACCAGCGCCAACTTTTAGAGCGAGTTCGCGCTTATCTGGTTTCCTCAGACTCAAAGCTAACGACCGCAAAAGCCCCCGCCCGCCCAAATGTCCGCCCGCAACCAGTTCCAGTGCCCAAAGTGCCTCTGCCCGCCCCAGGCCCCTCAGCAGCAGAGCAAATCATGCTTGCCGTAACCGGAGAAATCAGCCACCTGCGTTCCAGCCTGACAGGGCCGCTCCAAGAAGACATAGAAGCTCTGCGGCAAGAGCAGCAAGCTCTAATTCAAGAAATCAAACAGCTAGAAGCAAAACGGCAGCAGCAACAATCCCTAGCTCAGCAACAAGCCAACCAACAGCGAATCATTGCTGAATTCTTGCAGGTACTGACTGCCCGCTTGGAAGAAACCTTGACTAGCGATTTCTCCCAAATTCTAAGTTCCCTAGAAAATCAGTTATTGCAAAGCAGCGCAACAGCTTACTCTTTGGGCGGTGCGGGTGATGAACAATCGGCTATTGACGTAACACTTAACCCACAAACCTCAGAAGAACACCCGCTGCTGACGCCGGCTCAGAGGTTGGAGCAAATGCAACTGTTCCAATCTCATGCTGACAGTCTGCTGATGAGTCTCGATTCAAGGATGGGTACCGTGTTCGAGGCTTTGCAAGCAAATCTGCAAAGCTATCAAGCTTCCTTGAGACAAGAACTCGAAAATATGTACGGTTTGAGCCAGCAGAGCGAGGCGATGTTCGCAGGTTTGCTCAACCACTTGGCCGCACAGTTGGGACGAGAAGCATCTTCCTACGTTCAACAGCCGATCGATTTAGCTAATAATCTCGAAACCGTCACCCCAACCGCAGCCGATCAATCTCCTGTCGCTCCCACCCTTTCAAATACTTCGATCGAGCACTCAGCCGCAGAGACTCTGACTGGAGACTCGGTGCAGGAAATTCGCACCGGCGAATTCGGAGAACAAGACAGATTGCCCTACGCCGGTACAGAAATTTCTCCGCAATTCAGACAGTTGAGGCGCGACCGCGACCGCATTCAAGCCCCAATTTTGCTCCCGGAGTTGGAAGATAAATTTGTCGATTCTGCACCCGAAGTATCTCGAAATGAAACTCGGTTTCCTGGCGGTGAATCGGAAAATACGTTAACAGAAAAAAACGAAGAGATTGAGGATTTGTATGCAAGTTTGTTCGCGGGAGAAGCGGTTCCTGAAGTAGAATTACAAATCGAAAGTTTCCCGGTAGAAAATACTGAAATCGAGGTCGAAAGTGAAGGTGTAGAGTATCAAAATGCGGCGGATAATGAAACTGCCGACTCGCTAAAAATGACCGAAGATTTGTTTGTAAATCTGCTAGAGGAAGGCGAATCTCTGGAAGAGATTTTAGGAGATGAAGATTCAGACTTTGTAATGGGTAATTCTGTAGACGCTCTAACTTTAGATACTGCAGATTTATTTGAACCGCAAGTGGCAACAGTAGCCCAAGTTTCAGAAGCACCGCCCTCAACCGCTGAGGTGCAACTTGACGCGGACGATCGAGAAAATCTAGAAACGGATCAAAACCTCAGCGAGCAGTTTGGCGCTACTGTGCCTCAGTCAGCAGCTTTGCCGTTGAGAACGCCTGTAGAAATTAGCCCTCACCACCCCAGTGCCACGCCCCATGTGCCGAGTGCCGGCGATGTTCAAACTGGTGAGTTCGACTCATCCTCGCAGGGGCTCGATGATGGGTACATCCAAGCTTCGCCGGACGAGGATTTGCTGCCGGTCGAGGCATTAGAAGATGACCTCGATCGAGCTCTAAATTTGGACAACAATACTCTGGAACTTTTGGAGGCAGACCTCTACAATCTGGAGGGATTGGAAAATACTAGCTCCCGGCGATCGATTTTCTCAGCCGCTAACAGCTTCGATTTATCGGCGAGTTCCCCCGAGGACATTGCAAAAAATCCCTTTGCCGAGGCCGCAGAGGAAGAACTCGGCACGCTGGAGGATTTGTTCTCCGATGTGTTGGAACTCTCACCTGAGGATGAACCCTTTGTTTTGGAAAACGAAGTTGAGGATGACTTGTTTGCTGAGGAAGACGACTCGAATTTGACGCTAGACGAGATTTTGGCTAGTTTGACCGAGACCGATCGCCCTTTGACTGATTCTCCCCCTCCAGAAACTGCCGAAACTAACGAACTGCGATCGAGTCCTCCAGAAAGTAAAAAAAAAACCTAATTTCGACAGAGAGTAAAGCAGGAGTTGTTGAGGGGAAAACCGAGTTTAGCGAGTTTGCCACACAGCAGCAAGAGTCGGCGCCTCCTTTTGTTGCAGGTGCGATCGCCCCATCCCGAGAACGCCCTAATTCTAGCTGGTATTTGGGCATTGATTTTGGTTCCAGCGGCCTGTCTGCGGCTTTGCTCGATCGCACCAGTGGCCAGTTGCACCCGATTTACTGGGAAGTATCGCAGGCTGAGGGTTCCCCAGCAGACGCCAGCTTTCGGATTCCCTCGGCTGCGGTGCTGGCGAACACCGCCCCAGGAAGCCCAGGGTCAGAGGTGACAGTCAAGTCAGTGGGATTCCGACCCCAGGCTTTGGCGGCAGGAGAATTTTTACTGGAAAATTTTAAATTGCCTTTAAAGGTGGGCATTCCTTATCAGCGGGAGGCTGCTGGGATGTACGAACCGCTGTTGCAGTGGTCGCCCTTGCAGGCTTTTTCGATCGCCTTGCCGCTGCAAGGTGTGCGGGCACTGCTGGCTACTTTGAATCCGAGTTTGCGGGGACAAATATTTGACGGATCGGGGGAAGTTTTGGATTCTGCACCAAGGGCAATTTTTGCAGGATTGCCAGTTTCCAATTTAATCTGTAGGGCTTCGGGACTAACGCCAGAAACTCTCGATGCGGCGCTTTTAGACTTGCAGGGTGTAATTTTGGGGACTCCTGCCGGCTGGTCGGATGTTTATATGTTTAATCTGCGGGAGGCGGTTTTGGGCGCGTCTCTGGTGGCTTCTGATTCGCAAATTTTTGTGGTGGAAGATGCGATCGCCACTTTGCTTGCTGCTGTAACTCCTGTGAAAAATGGCATGGAAGTCGAGTCGCCAGCCGTGGATTCTGCTAAGGGCGGTGAAGAAGCTGCACCGCTGAGTGTGAATGCTTCATCTTTTAGCGGGGGAACTTTGATTTTGAATGCGGGGGCGGCGACGGTGGAATTAGCTTTAGTTGAGTTGCCGTCCAATCTTCAAGATTTAACTCGTGCTGATTTTACTTGCCACAGTTTTGGTTTTGCTGGCGATGCTTTCGATCAGGATATTATCTGTCAGTTGTTGGCTAAAAATGAAACGTGGGGAATGTCGATCGATTTGCCACGTCCGGGGCATCCAGATTTGCCGAGCCGCTATCAATTGCAGCAGCGGTTACAAGGTTCTACTTTTGGCCTGCAATTGTTAGAAGCGGCAAGGCAAATAAAAGTTAGTTTGCAACATCAAAAAAGTTTTGCTTTGGATATTGGCCAGCAGCATTGGGATGTGAAGCGCAAAGATTTGGAAAGTCTGGTTTTAGTGCCTTTTGTGCAGCAGTTAAACCGCGAATTGAATGCTTTGCTCAGCCGCGCGGGAATGTCGCCGGCGGGGATTAATCAGGCGATTTGTGCGGGGGGTATGGGTGCTTGGCCTGCGATCGCCCGCTGGTTGCGGCAGAAGTTGCCGAATGCGATCGTAGTTCAAGACCACGAATTGCAGGTCGATCGAGATATTTTTGAGATTCACAATTCTGCATTAAATTCGGTATCTCAAAGTACAAATTTTTCCCAAAAAGTTGGTCGAGTTGCCTGCGGGTTGGCGAGTTTAGGTCTCTATCCTCACATTTTAGATGTGTCGCAGCAGCAGTACAGCGACTTTTTTCTGCTGTGGGAATTAATGCAGGTTTTGGGTGAGGAAACTTTGAGCTTTCAGGAAATTTTGCAGTTGTTGGAACGTCAGGGCGTGAATACCCGCACCTGCGAACCCCGGATTTTGCGGATTTTGGAAGGAAATTTGCCGGCGGGACTTGTGCCTGCGGAGGAAGATTTCATGCTGTTGGCCCAGGAGTCGAAGCAAAATCCTGATTGGGAAGAAATTTTGGCTGAGCCGCTTTTCTTTGAAGATGTCTCACGGGGTTATCGTTTGAATCTCGAACACGCCTCTGTTGTCCGCGAATATTTAGCCAAACTCGCCTCTAGCAGCCAGCAAAAATTCTTAGAGCCGCTAACACTTGCTTGGGATGTTCGCACCGATATTTATCGCTAAACGGCCAAAAACCCGGTTTCTCAGTAGTATCCTCCCTGTCTTTCGGGAAGAGTCCTAGTCGAAACCAGGTTTTTTTGCGTCTAGGACTAACTTTTTTCTGTAAATTTACGTAAGTTTACATAAACTTTATACGTTTTTATAAAAAATACATAGAAACTTTATAAAAGTATTATTGGTTTTTAAAGATTGTGCAAAGCTCAGCATTTCAGGTTCTGCAGATTTGGGATGGCTAATAAGATGGACGTAAGAGATCGTTAAAGTTGAGACAAATCATATGAAATTTCCCATGGGTGCCTCGTGGAAATCATCATTATCAGAAATCCTGTCCTTATTTTTTCAAGAATTTACTTACAGAGTCGGTGTATCGAAACAACAGCATCACCGATCCGTAACGAGCAAGGTAAAACGGTTAATCGATATTTTGGGCTCGCTGCTGGGACTGGCAATTGCTGCTGCGGTGGCGGTGCCGGTGGCAGTGGCGATGCTATTGGACAATCCGGGCCCGCTGCTTTACAGTCAAGTCCGCTGCGGCTTCAAAGGGCGGCTTTTCAGAATGTGGAAATTTCGATCGATGGTTGTCGGGGCAGAAAACCTCAAACATTTAGTTAGGAACCAAGCCAAGGGTCACATTTTTAAGAATGAAAATGACCCGCGAATTACCCGCATCGGCCGTTTTTTGCGGAGGACGAGTTTGGACGAGTTGCCTCAATTCTGGAACGTGTTAGTCGGCGACATGAGTTTGGTGGGGACTCGGCCGCCCACTCCCGATGAGGTTGCTGCCTATGACGAATTTCACTGGAAACGTTTAAATGTCAAACCCGGTATGACTGGGGAGTGGCAAGTCAACGGACGGTCTGGAGTGAAAGACTTTGACGATATTGTACTCATGGATCTCGACTATCAGCGCAAATGGTCTGTTGTCTACGACATCACTCTGATTTGCCAAACAATTGGGGTTGTCTTCAGTAAAAACGGTGCGTGTTAATAGACTTGCTGTTTTGGGGTGTTTTTGGATTTTAAATTTTAGGAAAAAACAGGGTATGAAATAGTAGGAAACGGATTAAATATATGTTAATAGAATTAGCGATTGGTGATGCTTACGGTGCGGGTTTTGAATTTGTTGACCAGCAGACGATCGAATTGTACAACAATCTCAACGGCTACATCAAGCATCCCCGTCACGACATCCAGCCTGGATGTTACACAGACGATACGCAGATGAGTTTAGCCGTCGCAGAAGCTATCGTCAGCCGAGAACCTTGGACACCGGAACTTTTAGCCAGCAAATTTGTTGCAGCTTTTCACCGCGATCGGCGATTTGGTTATGCTGGCAAAATGTACAATTTTTTGCTACAAGTTCAAGACGGAAAAGAATTCTTAGAAAAAATTCACTCCGCTAGCGATAAAAGCGGCTCTGCGATGCGAGCCGGGCCCATTGGCGTTTTTCCTACTATTGAAAAAGTCATTGAAAATGCTACCGTTCAAGCTGCAATTACTCACAACACTCCCGATGGCATTAAAGCAGCTATAGCGGCCGCTTTGATGTCCCATTACTTTATTTATCAGCTAGGTTTAAAGAAGAATTTGGGAAATTTTCTAGAAAGGCACGTAGCGGGTGAGTGGTCGATACCTTGGCAAGGAGAAGTCAGCGTTAAAGGTTTTGTCTGTGTTAGAGCAGCTATTACTGCGGTCATGCGAAATGATAGTATGAGCAAACTGCTCCAAGATTGCATTGCTTTTTCGGGAGATGTCGATACAGTAGCAACTATTGCTTTAGCTGCTGGTTCCTGTAGCAGTGAAATTGCCCAAGACCTGCCAGAAAATTTGGTACAAGGATTAGAAAATCAATCTTACGGCAGAGATTATATCATAGAAGTAGATCGACAGTTAATGAATTGCGCGATCGACTTCTGACTTCTTCCTGAGATAGGTTACATTCGTTAAATCCCTTACACTGTTTCGTTGCCGAACTTCTTTCTATTAGGATTAAGACCAACTGTCACAAATAGGGTTAAATTTTATGTATGTAGTTGCGCTTGGGCGCTCTTTCCTAAGCTCAGAGCGCTAAAGCGCAACTACATACCTTTGTTTAATTTTCCAGTTAACCTTAGTCCTATCTATTATGAATTTGCCTAATTTGATTACTTTCTCTCGCTTACTGGGAGTGCCTTTTCTGCTCTACGGTTTGTACGACCCAAGCGCTCAAAGCCGCTGGATTTGCACCGCAATTTTTGTGGTAGCTGCGGCTACTGATTGGCTGGACGGCTATTTGGCTAGGAAGCTGAATCAAATTACCGATTTGGGTAAGTTTCTCGATCCTTTGGTGGATAAATTGTTGGTTCTCGCGCCGCTTTTAGTGTTGATTGAGTTGGGTCGAGTGCCGGCTTGGGGGGTATTTTTAATTTTGGGCAGGGAGTTGACGATTGCGGGGTGGCGTGTTAATAAAACTACGATTTCGGGAGCTAATATTTGGGGGAAGTTGAAGACGGTAAGTCAGATTGTGGCGATCGCACTTTTAATTGCTCCTCTGTCTGAAGCGTGGAATTTTCCCGCAGTAATTGCTTTTTGGGTTTCTGTGGCTTTAACTTTGATTTCTGGCGCTATTTATCTATGGCCGGAAAAGGAAATAAAAGAAAAGTAAGGGACTTTTATATCATTAAACACGCGCTTTCCCCCAGTCCGGCAGGGGTTTAAACCCCTGCCTCAAAGCAAAAGTCCTCTAAAGAGGACTGTTAAAATCATCAGTCCTCTTTAGAGGACTTTTGCTATTAGCCGGGGGTTTAAACCCCCGGCGGACTTGTGGAAAAGCGAGGATTTATCAAGATTACTTCCCCTTAATAATGGCTCCCAGATTTCCGGTAATGCACCGCTGTCACGCCGTCATTTTTGAGCAAATGACCGTTTTCAATCGCCGCATAAACTACCCAGTGATCGCCGCATTCCATCCGACTTATCACTTGGCATTCCAGATAAGCTAGAGCATCAGTCAAAACGAGACAGCCGTTGCTAGCTTCCATTGTTTCGACTCCGGCAAATCTGTCTTCTCCCGGAGCAAAGTTTTTCATGAAATACTTCCGCAACTGTCGCCCTTCTGCTAAGATGTTGAGCACAAATTTGTCTCCGGCATACATCAAAGATTCGATCGATCGATCTTTGGCCACCGCAATCGTCACACCGGGCGGATTAAACGTTGCTTGCGATACCCAGGAAGCCAGCATCGCACTGGTGACATCCTCCCGCTTCGCAGAGACTACGCACAGCGAACCAACGAGTCTCCCTACGGCTTGTTCAGTGCGATCGCTCCCCGCTGCTAACTGCGGTTTCGGTGCCCGCAATTTTTGCGATCGAATCAAAGCTTGAGCAAAATCTGTTCCCACATCTGTGCACTCGTGAATCGTCGCCGCCGTCGGCTTAAATTTGGCTCGAATCGGCTCAAATCCAATTCTATAGCCGGCATCTTTCAGCTTGTTTTCCACTAAGTCGATCGCCTCTCCACTCCAGCCAAAAGAACCGAAAACCCCTGCTAATTTGCTCTTAGTTGCGGTAGATAAAACAATTCCCAAAGCAGTTTGAATTTGCGTCGGAGCGTGTCCTGCTAGCGTGGGAGTTCCGATGATAAATCCCGCGCATTTTTCGATCGCCTCTTTAATTTCCCCCGGTTCGGCAAATTCGCAGTTAATACTTTCTACAGCAACGCCGGCTTTCGTAATTCCTTTGGCGATCGCCTGCGCTAAAGTAGCCGTATTTCCGTAAGCCGAAGCATAAATCAAAGCAACTGTCAAGTCTTTTGAATTTTGTTGCTGGCTCCATTCCCGATACAAATTGCTCAGTTCATTAAGGCCGTAACGGACGATCGGGCCGTGACCGGGAGCATAAAATGCTGTGGGTAAATCGGCGAATTTATCCATTGCTGCCAGCACTTGTTTTGCTTGAGATGCGTGCAGGGAATCGTAATAATAGCGCCGATCTTCGCTGTAAACGCTCCACCCTTCATCGAATACTTGATCCCCGCAAACGTGAGCTCCAAATAGTTTGTCCGTGAACACGATTCTAGTGTGCGGATCGTAGGTGCAAAGTTGGTCAGGCCAGCGGGGAGTCGGAGTCGCGATGAATTTTAAGGCGTGACCTTTTCCTAAATTGAGAGTTTCTTCTCCCCGAACGATCAAAATGTTTAATTCTTGGTCGGGGAAAGCGGCTCGTAAACTAATTGCGGCGGGATTCGTGCAAACCAAAGCTACTTGAGGAGCTAATTCTAACAGAGCTTTAATTGTTACTGACCTGTTAGCATTGAAATGCCCCAAAATTATGTAATCCAGCTTGGTCAAGTCCACCCGTTTCTGCAAAAATTCCAGGTAATTTTGAGTAAAAGATTCCCCCGGCGGGTCGAACAAAGCAGTTTTGTCAGCTTGAATAATATAGCTATTGGCTGTCGTACCCTTTTGCAGCGAATACTCGACTTCAAATTTGAGTCGATCCCAAGTGCGCGATCGCAGAATAAAAGTATCGAGTGCGATCGGGATAAACTGCACGTCGCGGGGTTTGACATCAGATGCGAGTCTATTAATCAAAGTGTTAGTCATTTATTGCACCTATGAGAAACTGAACTACAGAACTTCTTTTGATTTCGTGCCAAAACTTGGTATCTACAATGTCAAACCTTGCACCTCGACCCTGTAAATTGGTATCCAGATCAGTCAGAAATTCCCTGGTTTCTAAATCATCCCCAATTTGGATAAAGCTCACTCCAATTTCTTCATCTTTCTCTATTTTATTTGCCGCACTTACAATAATTTCGGCGACAGCAGCGACTTCTTGGGGTTTTTGATCGAGGACTGCAACAATTATTGCTCCTTTCTTCCCTTTGCCATCTGTTTTGTTTGCGAAATAATCGCTAAAACTTGCTTTCAGAGCTTCTTCCAAATTAGTTGCCGTCGGGCTTGCTGAATCCGGTTCCGTATTTTGTCGCTGCAAAATTTCAGCTAACCGGCCAACAGTTGAATTTTTATACTTCCACATAGGAGTAGAAGCTTCGTAAAGGGTGATGCCGTCGCTGTCAAATTCCTGACATTTTTTTGCTAAGTCAATCAGAGATGCCTGTGCTTCTACCCACTCCTCGTACCAAGGATGTTGGGGGTCTCGGCTGGCATCGCTTCTGGCAATAATAATTGTGTAATCTCGGTCTTCTAAAAGATTTGCAGGCATTGGCAATTCCTAAGAGTGAAAATGGAAAAGCAAGAGGTAAGAAAAGGCTTATGGCGCACCGCAAGTTTAGTTGCCGGTAAGATTCGCCATAAGCACCCTACGTTGAGAGTTTTTGCGTAGGTAAGATGCCGCATAAGCACCCGATATTCCTACCTAATAATGATTTCCGACTTTTCGGTGGTGAACTGCCGGCAGTGCATCTGGATTGGAGACGCGGCCGCTATCGACGATCGCATATACGATATGATGATCCGAAAGTTCCATCCGGCTGACCACTTCGCACTCCATGTAAGCCAAAGCCTCTGTCAGAATGGGAGAACCGTTGGTTGCTGGTTGAGTTTTAACTCCGGCAAATCGATCGGCACCAGGAGCAAAACGCTTTAAAAAGTGCCTCATCAAAGTTTGATAATTGCCTTCTTCCAGCACGTTGAGAACAAATTTATCTCCCGCGTGCATCATCGATTCAATCGCCCGATCCTTCGCAACTGCTATTGTTAACCCCAGCGGTTTAAAGCTAGCTTGAGTTACCCAAGAAGCTAGCATCGCACCGCTAACATCACCTTTTTGGGCGGTAATGATGTACAGTCCGCCGCTGATTCGTCCCAAAGCTTTATCGAGGTCGCTGTCGAGGGATTTCATCTGTTTGACTGCTTTGTCCCGCGTCAGCCACTGTCCCAAGTCGGTGCCGGCTTCGTCGCAAAGTTGATAACTCGCTTCTGTCGGTGATTCTTTAATTAAAATGTTGGGAAATGCTTCTTTTAAACCCAACTCTTTGAACTTGTTTCTCAGCGGGTAAATAGATACGTCATCGCCACCGCCAGATTCGCACAAACCGAAAGATTGTTTGTTGTTAGCTGCAACTAAAATTGTGTTGATTGCGGCTTCGGCATTCACAGCAGCAGTACCGCCACTAGGTGGCGAACAAATTACGATGCCGGCAGCATTACCGACAAGTTCAGCAACTTCTTGTAAGTCGGCGATTCTCAAGTCCATCATTTCCACAGCGACACCGGTTTTGGTGATACCGTGGGCGATCGCTTGGCTGAGTCGATCGCTAAATCCGTAATCGGAAGTGTAAAATACCGCTACAGTGGTTTCTGCCTTAGCTTGCGCTTGGCTCCACTTTTTGTAGCGCCCGGTGAGTTCAACTACGTTGTGTCGCAGCAAGGGGCCGTGACCGGTCGCAACTGTACCTATTTCTCCCAACTCTGCCATCCGCTTCATTGCAGCGAGTACCGATCGAGCATTGGGAGCCATCAAACACTCATAATAAAAGTGGTAATCTTCCTCAACTGCTGCTAAATCGTCATCGAAGGTGCTGTCGGAACAGTAGTGCATCCCGAAAGCATCGCAAGTGAACAGCACTTGAGTTTTGCTGTCGTAGCTGAAAATAGTATCAGGCCAGTGCAAGTTCGGCGCCGATACGAATTCGATAATGTGGCCGTTTCCTAAATCTAGTTTGTCCCCGTTTTTTACTACCAATCGCTCAAATGGTTGGTGTACAAGGTTTTCTAAAAATTGAATTGCAACTTTCGCCCCCACGACAATCGCTTGGGGTGCCAGCGCCAGCACGTCTTTGACTAAACCGCTGTGGTCTGGCTCGGTGTGGCTGATAATTAGATAGTCAATCTCTTTCGGGTCAATTTCCCCCGTCAGAGTATCCATGTATTGCTGGCGAAACTTCTCGTGCGAGGTATCGACGAGGGCGGTTTTTTCACCGCGAATGATGAATGAGTTGTAAGTTGTACCGTTTTTGAGCCCGAATTCGATGTCAAAGCGGTCTCTATCCCAGTCCAGGCATCGAATTGCCATTGTGTCAGAGGCAATTTCGACTTTTTCCACCGTCAATCTGCGTTGGACTCGTTCAGTCAGCGCTACCATCAGTGCCTCCTTGTCTGTTACCCATTACCTTATTGTTTCCATTCTGACACGTTTCTTTTGTAAATCTTTATAAAATTTCTTATGAGGCTGTTAAGTATCCCAAAATTTATGGCGTAAGGCAGTTCGGCAACAAAGCACTGTACCGGATGTAACGGATTTGAGGAAGAAGGAAAATTCAATAAAATCAATTTTGGGCCTATAAACAGTTGACAATAAACGTATCTCTATGGTAATAAAACTGAGTTCAAGCGGTTGGGCGATCGCCTCCTTAGAAGACTATCAGTCAAATGCGATTCTCGATCGCGCGGCAATTTGGATTAGGGACAATAACTCGGCATTTAAGTCAACCTAATCAAACGTCAAATGCGATCGCGCTCTCTTATCCCGATGTGTTTAAGCAGTCAGGGATTTGGGGATAATGATAGAGTAAAAAAAATTCCACTCCACAAGCAAAAATCGACTCATATAGCAATCCTTGCAAGAGTCGTAAATTTTTACCCCACCCCAACCCTCCCCGAAGCCGCTCTGAGGGATTAATAAATTCACAGGGAGCATCTCAATGAAAGCAGCCAAGCCCAAAATTCGAGTTGGGAGGCAGGAGGCAGGAGGCAGAAGGAAAGAGGAAGAAGCAAGGAGCCAGAAGAAGTGTTTTTACAAATATGAGATGCTCCCAATTCACAAATGATTGAGGATTTCTATAGATGTAAAGCTACAGCAGATTGCAGGTAAATATAGTACACTTAAAAATAGTATATTAATAGCAGTAATGAAACCATTACCGATCTAAGTTCGAGAAAAGGTGGTCAAAGCTGTGCGTGCAGGGCAACACATCAGTTAGACAACTAGCGACCAGATTTGATGTCAGAAAATATAATTGTTGAGCGACTATTAAAGCGCTACCAACTTACAGGAAATATGCAACCACTTCGTCAAGGTAGAAGTCTCTAAAGTGAGTTGAATGGAGATTAAGCGTCAACTTCATGAACTGGTAGAAAAATATCCAGATAGCACTTTGTCAGAATATTGTGAATACTGGGGAATTTTTTACGAACAATGGATAAGTCATAGTACCATGTGCCGAGAATTAAAAAGGCTGGGACTAACAAAAAAAGACGCTACGAAGCAGTCAAGCGGCGACAGACCCGGTGCAAAAATTAAGAGGAGAATACTGGGAAAAAGTGAAAAATATATATCTATAAAACCTGGTATTTATAGATGATATGGGGGTTTTACTTATTAACCAGGAATTATGCTAGCTCGCCTCATGGTACCAGAGTATCCGATCTAAAACCATTTTACCGAGCCGCAATAATTACAGCAAGTGGAGCCATTAGTATTAAAAAAGTGATGACATTAAGGATGATGAATGACTTAATGGATGGCAAGGGATTTGAAGTATTTATCGAATATTTTTTATTCCCGTAACTGTGGGGAGCGGTAGTATTAATGGATAATTTTCCAGCACATAAAATGGCTCCTATTGCACCGATGATTGAAGCAGTTGGTGCAAGTATTATTAACTTATCACCGTATTCTCCTGATTTTAATTCCCATGAATTAGGGTGGTTTCAATTTATTTCTTTTCGTACTTTTTTCTAAATTAACCCAAATAATTGATACATTAACTGCCGTCGCACTCGAATTAATAAGTCCTCAACATATAAAAAACTGCTTTACTAAATGCTGCTAATGTCATCTATAAACTTGCAATTTACTGTATTAGTAGAGCAAGGATTCCTCGCTCTACTAACAGCCTTAAATCAGAGTAATTGCAGTCGATGCCGGAGCGCCGATCGAACCTGGACTAAAGCCCAAATTCACCACCCCACCAGTCAACTCAGGAAGATTGTTAATCGTCAGACTAACGGTAGTTTGACCGGGATTAAAGTTCACCGTGCCTCCAGTAGGACTCACAGGAAATGAACTGACAATGGTGTAGTCTAGGTTGTTCACAGGTTGAGCAGCACCAGGAGCAGCAATCAAATAGTCCACCGAAGCCGAAACCGAAGTATTGCCAGTCCGATTAATCGTAACAACTCCAGAACCACCATCAGTAATAGGATCGGGAGACGAACCGTAAAAGAAGGAAGTCGGAGCCACGCCGCCTTCAGCCACCGTGTAATTTGGTTGGGCGAACTGGAAGAGACTGCTAGCTGTCAGCGTCGGCGTCGCAGTTGTCGTCGTCCCAGTTGGCGCCACAACATCATTAATCGTCAAAATTGACGGAGGACCACTGACATTGCCACCCAAGAGCACCAAATTCACCGTTTCCGGCGGTTCCCCTGTTATGTCGCTCAAAGTCGTCACGGGGAAACTAGCGGTTGTTTGCCCCGCAGCAAAATTCAACGTCCCCGCCGCCGTAGTGTAATCCGCTGCTGTGCCTGCTGAACTTGCCGAACCGTCAAGAGTAGTGAAGTTAATCGATGCAGCCGCCGTGTCACCGGTGCGAGTAACGTTAATCGTAGCCACCCCGCCTTCAGCCACCGTGTAATTTGGTTGGGCGAACTGGAAGATACTTGGAGCTGTCGGCGTCGGCGTCGGAGTTGGCGTCGTCCCAGTTGGCGTCGTCCCAGTTGGCGCCACAACATCATTAATCGTCAAAATTGACGGATTACTGACATTGCCACCGAAGAGCACCAAATTCACCGTTTCCGGCGATTCCAAAATCAAATCACTCAAAGCCGTCACGGTGAAACTAGCGGTTGTTTGCCCCGCCGCAAAATTCAACGCCCCCGCCGCCGTAGTGTAATCCGCTGCTGTGCCTGCTGAACTTGCCGAACCGTCAAGAGTAGCGTAGTTAATCGATGCAGCAGCCGTGCCACCGGTGCGAGTAACGTTAACCGTAGCCACGCCGCCTTCAGCCACCGTGTAATTTGGTTGGGCGAACTGGAAGATACTTGGAGCTGTCGGCGTCGGCGTCGGAGTTGGCGTCGTCCCAGTTGGCGTCGTCCCAGTTGGCGCCACAACATCATTAATCGTCAAAATTGACGGATTACTGACATTGCCACCGAAGAGCACCAAATTCACCGTTTCCGGCGATTCCAAAATCAAATCACTCAAAGCCGTCACGGTGAAACTAGCGGTTGTTTGCCCCGCAGCAAAATTCAACGCCCCCGCCGCCGTAGTGTAATCCGCTGCTGTGCCTGCTGAACTTGCCGAACCGTCAAGAGTAGCGTAGTTAATTGATGCAGCAGCCGTGCCACCGGTGCGAGTAACGTTAACCGTAGCCACGCCGCCTTCAGCCACCGTGTAATTTGGTTGGGCGAACTGGAAGATACTTGGAGCTGTCGGCGTCGGCGTCGGAGTTGGCGTCGTCCCAGTTGGCGTCGTCCCAGTTGGCGCCACAACATCATTAATCGTCAAAATTGACGGATTACTGACATTGCCACCGAAGAGCACCAAATTCACCGTTTCCGGCGATTCCAAAATCGCATCAGTCAAAGCCGTCACGGTGAAACTAGCGGTTGTTTGCCCCGCCGCAAAATTCAACGCCCCCGCCGCCGTAGTGTAATCCGCTGCTGTGCCTGCTGAACTTGCCGAACCGTCAAAAGTAGCGTAGTTAATTGATGCAGCCGCCGTGCCACCGGTGCGAGTAACGTTAATCGTCGCCACGCCACCTTCAGCCACCGTGTAATTTGGTTGGGCGAACTGGAAGATACTTGGAGATGTCGGCGTCGGCGCCGGAGTTGTCCCCGTCCCACTTGGCGGCACATCATTAATCGTCAAAATTGACGGATTACTGCCGACATTGCCACCGAAGAGCACCAAATTCACCGTTTCCGGCGATTCCAAAATCGCATCAGTCAAAGCCGTCACGGTGAAACTAGCGGTTGTTTGCCCCGCCGCAAAATTCAACGCCCCCGCCGCCGTAGTGTAATCCGCTGCTGTGCCTGCTGAACTTGCCGAACCGTCAACAGTAGCGTAGTTAATTGATGCAGCAGCCGTGCCACCGGTGCGAGTAACGTTAATCGTAGCCACGCCGCCTTCAGCCACCGTGTAATTTGGTTGCTGGAACTGGAAGATACTTGGAGATGTCGGCGTCGGCGCCGGAGTTGTCCCCGTCCCACTTGGCGGCACATCATTAATCGTCAAAATTGACGGATTACTGCCGACATTGCCACCGAAGAGCACCAAATTCACCGTTTCCGCCGATTCCAAAATCGCATCAGTCAAAGCCGTCACGGTGAAACTAGCGGTTGTTTGCCCCGCCGCAAAATTCAACGCCCCCGCCGCCGTAGTGTAATCCGCTGCTGTGCCTGCTGAACTTGCCGAACCGTCAACAGTAGCGTAGTTAATCGATGCAGCAGCCGTGCCACCGGTGCGAGTAACGTTAATCGTAGCCACGCCGCCTTCAGCCACCGTGTAATTTGGTTGCTGGAACTGGAAGATACTTGGAGATGTCGGCGTCGGAGTTGGCGTCGGAGTTGGCGTCGGCGTCGGCGTCGGCGTTGGCGTCACATCAATGCCTTGATATTGAATACTCCGCACTAGGTAGTCGGAACTATCGCTTTTGAAGGAGGGATCGGTGGGGCTATCGTAGGCTTTGGCGGAGAACCGTAATTCGTCAAAAGCAACGCTAGTGGAATTTGCTTGTATCTGGAATGTGAAATTGCCATCGGCACGATCGCCAATGAAAGTCACTCCATCTGAAGACACAGCGATCGGTTTTTGACCGCTCGTCGGAGCGTTGGAGCGAGTGATCGTAAAATTGCTGGCCGATACCTCCGCCCCATTATTAAAGAGTTTCAGCAAACCAACTTCATTGCCTTGATCGTTCACTGCAGAACTTGATTTGGGAAGTAATGCACTGAGGCCGATCGTGGCGCTAGTGATATCTTTATTATCTGCCCATTTCACCTTCAGCACCTGAGATTTACTGGTGTTGGGGTCATAGTGGATTTCCGCCCGAACTTTAGTGACATCGGTGAACCAACTAGGATAATCAGATTGGACACCAACACCAGCGGGAGCGCCGTAGCTCAACCAGCTTTTAGGGTTTTCGTTCGTTGCTAACGTGAGGTTGGCGATGACTTCAGGGTTAGTGTAGTTCGTTTCCACGCCATCAAAAGCTATCCCAGACAGTTGGATGCCTTGATTCTTGGCGGCAGTAGGCCATTGTGTAATTAGGTCACTGATGCTGCTGTAATTAGTGGTTGTACCCAAAGAACCAGTGAATGAAGTAGCCATAGCTTCTGCTGTGATGATGAGTAATTAAGGATTAGAAGTGACTGAAAACCAGACGTTGGGCTTTCTTGTAGCGATCGGTCACTGCAAGAAAAATTTCCTCATACGTGCAGGTAAATCAAGTAAAAATGCTTGCCCAATGAGCATCTGAAGGTATTATTGCCCCCGATCGAATGTTTGGTGTAAATAATTACACCTACTTAGACATATTTACCTAGAGATGTTTAACTTTCATCATCAATAGGTTTTATCCGGAAAAAGTCCGATCTTTTTTTCAGCCCTATAAAAAGCGGGTTTTCCACATCTGTAGAGGAGAGCTGAAATCCCCGATTTCGGCCCCCAAGAGGCAGCTTTCACTGATTCAGGGGGCAAAAGTGAATCAGGAGAGACAATTTTGAGTAAAAATACTTAGAATTTTATATGTCTAAGCATCACCCAGTTGGGAATTTCTGAAAATTGAGGTTCGGGCGTAAGTTAAATCTGATTCCATTAAAAATGCGATCGTAAAAAAACAAATTTATTGCTGATCCGTAATGTGATTGACGATCGCTAAAAGATGTCAAATGGGTTCTATACTACTGCCAGAGTGACAAAATAGGGTTAATCGGACTAAAGCAGGAATTATGCACTTATCCCCCTCTGATTTGTCAGCGGCAACTCTACAATAAACTCAGTTCCTTCGCCAACCTGACTGACGCAACTGATCTTGCCACCGTGAGCTTGAACAATTACCTGATAGCACACTGAAAGTCCCAAACCCGTGCCTTTCCCGACAGGTTTAGTAGTAAAAAACGGGTCAAAAATCTTGTCTTGAATTTCCGCAGGAATGCCCGTTCCCGTGTCGCGGACAGAGATTGTTACCCAGTCCGGCTCGCTTTGCCAAGTGCGGATGGTTAATTCCCCCGGTTTGTTCGTTGACTGAAGCGCATCTAAAGCATTGTCAATCAAATTATAAAATACTTGGTTGATTTGACTGGCATGACATTGGACGGGCGGCAAACTGCCGTATTGCTTGTCTATTTTGATATGGGTTTTTAGCTTATTTTGCAGCATCAAGAAACTGCTTTCTAAACCTTCATTCAAATCTACTGGTTTTAATTCAGCGTGGTCTAAACGAGAAAAATTTCGCAGCGTCATCACGATCGAGCGAATCCTCCCGCTTCCTTCCCGCATTGAATTGACCAGTTTACCAAAGTCTTCTCGAATGTAATCGAGTTCTAGTTCTTCATTGATTCTGACAATTGCCTCCGCTGCTTCCGGGCAGGCATTCCCGGCCAGTTCTAGAGCTTCGTTCAAGGCTTTAAAATATTCTTGAGCATGAAACAAGTTAGCGTGGATGAAATTGTTGGCGTTGTTAATTTCGTGAGCAATTCCCGCTACCATTTGCCCCAAACCTGACATTTTTTCGCTTTGAATCAATTGCTGTTGCGCCGATCGCAATTCTTCTAACGCAGCCTGCAATTGCTGGGTTTGAGCTTGAGATTTTACCGCAGCATCTTGGACTTGGCTGTAAAGTTCTGCTTGCTGAATGGCGATCGCCATTTGGTTGGCTATCTGGGATAGCAACTCCATTTCTTGTCGCTCCCAATTGCGGGTATCCCGGCACTCGTGAGCAATAAGCAAACCCCACAGCCTACCGGGAAATTTAGGATTATAGTTTCCGGCTGTTTCGGGGTAACTTTCTTCAGTTCTCGATGTAACAATCGGCACGATCAGATTAGCTTTTACCTGCAAACGGTCTAAGAAATCAACGTGACAAGGCTCTAAACCAGCATTGAAAATATCATTAATTGCTTTGACTCGTCCTTGCTGGTAAAGATCGGCGTAATCTCCCCGGAAACACTTATCCGCCCCCATGTCTCCTAAAATTGAAGGCCAAGGGATGACCATATCTTCCACAACAACTTTTCCTTGCCAGTTGTCTTGAAACTGATAGATGATTACTCGATCGCACTGCAACATTTGGCGGACTTCCCTCACCGCTGTTTGTAGGATAGTTTCCAGATCTAGGGTACTGCGAATTTGGTTGCCGATCAGCCGCAGCAGTGATTCTCGTTCGGCTTGGCGCCTGGTTTTGCTATAGAGTTTGGCTTGATTGATCGCGATCGCCAATTGCGATGCTACCCCTTCTAAAAGCTGCCGTTCCCAATCAGTCCATTCCCGTTCGCGATCGCACTGATGCAAGCCAATTATGCCATTCACTTGACCTTGATAGCGAGTAGCTACTGCCACCATTGACTTAATCTCCAAAGCTTCGGCAATTTTTCGGGTTTGTGGGTTTAATCCCGGAAAATCGAGAAACTTCGTCACTGCTAGCGACTCTTGCTGAGACACGACGGCAGCCAAATGCGGGTTGTCAGTCATCAGTACTTTCATACCAAGTTGAATCGGATAGTCGCCCGCGTTGTACTCTCCGCGCGTGACTAAAGTTTTTTCTGTATTTGATTCTTTGACTAAAATGCTCACGCGACTGCACTCTAACGCTTGCCCCAGCAATCGGCAGGCCGATGTCAAAATTTCTTCTATGTCAAGTGTACTGCGAATTTCGTTATTAATTTGGTTCAGCAAGTTTGATAACTGAACTTGCTGCTGCATCTGCACGATTAGGGCTTTTTGTTGGTCTACTTCCGGCAGCGAAAGACTTTCTTCCTGCCTCCAGTTTTCAGATTCAGGCAACCGCGAAGTTACTCTCTGCCAGGGGTTTTCGTGTTCTTGTATTTTTAAAGACATATTTACTCAGGAGTTGTACAGTATTTTGATTGAGTCGGGTTTGTTAAACCTCTGCTTACCCCGCCAACAGCCCCATCGCAGCTACCAGGACTTTTGGAATATCTTAAGACATTATAAAGGATGCAGCCTGAGCAAAGCAATTTTTTGCTTTACAAATATTTATATTTAGCAAGTATGCCCTCTGTGGCCCACAATACTAATTGGCGCGTGGCATGGAACTTGGTCAGATGTCAAATAGAGTTAACCGCCGGCTTAACCTAATAAAATTAATCTAAAATCTATCTTTAGTTCAATGTTTGCGCGCGCTCGATCAACATGGAAAACTCAATTCCCGACAATTTTCGTTCGCCACCAAGAACCGACAACCTTATATCTGGATTAATAGGTAAAGACCAGATTAAAATAGCTTTGGCGATCGGCAATTCCCGGCTGCACTGGGGATTATTTGTGGGCAAAACCCTGGAGAAAATATGGGATACAGAGCATCTCAATGCTGATACTGTTTCCCGGCTCTCCGAGCAGGAAAAAGCCGAATATTTGGTGCAAACAGTAACCAGGTTGATCGAGGAAGTATCTTCTCAAAATCTCCTTTCTCTTCCTGCTACTCCCGCTTTTTCTAGTCCTCACACACTTTCTTTAGTGCCGCTGCCTCTAATTGTGGCCTCAGTAGTTACCCAGCAAACAGCAATTTGGCAGAGTTATCCTAATGTCCGAATTATTACTTTAGACCAGTTGCCGATCGGGGGACTCTATCCTACCCTGGGAATTGACAGAGCTTTGGCTGTACTGGGGGCTGGCAACCAATTCGGTTGGCCAGTTTTACTTATAGATGCTGGTACAGCTCTAACATTTACTGGGGCTGATGTCAATAGGTATTTAGTTGGGGGCGCAATCTTACCAGGTTTGGGTTTGCAGTTATCGTCGCTAAGTAAAAAAACCGCTGCATTACCTTTAATTAGTTTACCAAAAAATCTGCCGCACCGCTGGGCGAAAGATACTGCTGAGGCAATTCAAAGCGGAGTTGTGTATGCGACGGTGGCAGGAGTTAGGGATTTTATTGAAGATTGGCGGTGTTTGTTTCCTGATAGCAAAATTGCACTCACCGGGGGCGATCGCACTATGCTTTTAAAATACCTTACCGCAGCCTTTCCTGATACAGCTTCCGCAGTAATTGACGCACCCGAAGCCATTTTTTGGGGAATTACTCATGAGTTATGAGTCATAAGTTATGAGTCATTGTTAAGCGGGATGGGTAATGGCGAATTCTTCTTCCCTCTTGCCTCTTTCTTCCTTACCAATTCCCAATTCACTTAGCAAATTCCCGAATATACTTAGCAACAACATCCGGGACTTCCTGCGGCAAATTGCTTTCCCCCGGACTGACCAATTGCAGTTCGGCATTAGGAGCCAGAGCAGCATAGGATTGACACAGAGACGAAGCGGTGGCGGTATCTTCAGAACCGTGCAACAGCAAAACAGGCGCTTTCAGCAAAGGCAAATTCTCATCAACTAACTCCGCTGTAATTTCAGCCCGCCGCCGCCGGAACAGCAACTGCACGGCAACTCGCGACTGAATCAACTGCTGTCTGAACTTTAGCAGTCTGTCAATCTTGTTTTGAGTACCCAGCAACTTAGCAATTGGATAGATCGATCGCAGCCACCAAAAACCGAGGGGTGGTTGGCCGATCAGCCAGCTAGCCGTCTGCCACCGCCCCCGCCGGTTGCCAACCTTGAGGCCTTCTGGGGCCAACAAAACCAAACCCTGAACTCGATCGGGATATTTGATAGCGTAGCTGGTGGCCACCCAACCACCCAGAGAGTGAGCGATTAAATAAACCTCTCGCAGCTTCAAAGTATCGAGGTATTGAGCCAGACATTCTACTTCCAGGTCGATCGAATAATGAATTTTCGGACGTTCCGAGTCGCCAAACCCCAGCAAATCCGGTGCGAAGCAGTGGTAGTAGGGGCTCAAATGTTCAATCGTCCTCAGCCATTGACTGCTGTCGTGCCAAGAACCGTGCAAAAATACTAAATTCGGGCCTTGACCGACTTCGTGCCAAAAGATTTGCCCTACAGAGAGTTTGACCCGAGAATTGCGTAGCAGTGAGTACATCCGGTTAAATATTTAGTAATAAAAAGATGATTAATTTAATGTTCAGAGATTGTGAATAAAAGTAGGAAAACATTAAAAATTAATTCCACAGTCATCACAGACAATTTTTGACGGCGAGGTAATTTCCGACTTTTCTCAAATTTGGATGCCCCGCCGATTTACGCCAAAGTTGTCAGGCCTTGAAAATAGTCCTGTAAGTGCTGGCCGTTATCGTGGCTGAGCGCGCCCTCCGGCAGCGATGCGGGCAAAAAAGCCTCAACCTCGCTGACTTCAAGCGTATCCTGAACTTGCATATTGCCCTGCACCTCTGCAGCCACCACGATACAAATCGAGTGCAGGCGAGGGTCTCGATCGGCAGCCGAATAAACACCCACCAAGCGGCGGATTTTGACTAAATCGAGTCCTGTTTCCTCTGCTAATTCCCGCCGCACAGTTGTCGGAATATCCTCTCCCCAATCCACCATACCTCCGGGCAGTGCCCAGCGACCGTTGTCGCGGCGGCGAATTAACACAATTCGCCCGTCAGGCAATACGGGAATCACCGCTGTACCAGTGACGGGATGTCGAAAAATCAGCCCCAGCACAGTTTGTAAAATTTGCCACAATCGACGCATAAACTCAAAAGCTTGTTTAGGAGATAGTAATTTCAGGCCTCCTAGCTTGGAGCTCCGGAGTCTTAATTTTTAATTTTTCATTCACGCCAGAGCTCTGGCAAGTCTGCTAGGATCTCCGCCGCGTGAGTTTCTGGTTTGACTTTCCGATAAACCTTTTCAATCCTACCATCTGGGTCGATCGCGAAAGTCGATCGAGTAATTCCCATAAATTCTTTTCCCATAAATTTTTTGAGTCCGTAACAGCCGTAGGCGGTAGCAACTTCGGCGTTTGAGTCGCACAGCAAGGGAAAAGGCAGTTGATATTTAGCTGCAAACTTGGCGTGGGCCCCGGCCCCGTCTGTACTGACGCCCAGGACTGAAATATTGCGCGACTCGTACTCTAAGTAAATATCGCGAAAGCCGCAAGCTTCTTTAGTACAGCCTGGGGTATTGTCCCGAGGATAAAAGTAAAGTACAACTCGCCGCCCTCGAAAATCTCCAAGGCTGACGACATTGCCTTGCGCGTCGGGCAGGCTGAAGACAGGAGCTACGTCACCGGGATAAATCGTCATTTGTCGTCTTTTGTCAAGAGTATATAGAAATATTCGGCAAGAGCGAAAACCTTGCCTCCCATCGGGCCCGCAGTCCCAGCGACTTGAATCCCGGTGTTCTTTTTTCTGGGTCTTGTACCGTGTGTGCTATGATCGTCATCGGTCTAAAATTGAGTATAACTAGCCAACGTAAAAACTTAACTGGATTAGTTGAGTGCGTAGTCACACCTAACGGTGTTGCGGTTTAGGAAAGCTAAATTTGAAGAAAACCTAACTACATAAAGAGAACTGATCGAGTACGGTAGGGCATACCGGAATTTACGCTTGGGGAGAAGACACCTATATTTTGGCGGGAGCAATCCTGTCGCCAGTAAGTGACTTCGCTGAACCAAGAATCTCAGTCACCAAGAGTGCACGGAGTGTCAACCTTAAGAATCCCTGGGCGTGAAAGCCCGGGGACTGTCAATGTTTATTAGTGAGGTCAGAATGGCTAAGCGCCGCAATCTCAAGAAAGAGAAGGCACAACGAAATCAAGCATACGCTCGCAAGTTTCGCAAGCGGAGAAATCAAGATATGTTCTCCAACAAGAGAAGACGATTTGACGGCGGCAACGGCGGTGGCATGGGCGCCATGAGCGGCGGCAGAGACAAAGACATGGCTGCTGCTGAAGATTAATTGCTGAGGCTATCTGCCGAACTTAGAACCAGAGTGGAAAACACGATCGTTCTTTCGTAGAGATAGCCAGCCGGAATTTGTCCAATAATTCAATGATGTTTAGGCGAGTCGATCGCGCGCAGCGATAAGTGATTTTCTCACTTGTTCAAACCCGGTACCCCCGTAACTATTGCGAGCCGCCACCACTTGCTGAGGTGCGATCGCGCTGTAAATGTCTGTCTCAAAGGCTGGGTGCAAGTCTTTCCACTCCTCAAGTGTCAAATCTTTGAGGAGTTTGCCCCCCGAAAGGCAAGTTTTGACGACTTTGCCGACAAGGTTGTAAGCTTCCCGGAAGGGAACGCCTTTGGCGGCCAAGTAGTCGGCTACGTCTGTAGCGTTAGAAAAGTCTTCCGTAACAGCAGCAGCGAGGCGATCGCCGTTAAACGCGATTCCTTCCCGCAGCAAAATGGTCATTGCTTCCAAGCAACCCTGTACCGTTCTTACGGTATCAAACAAAGCCTCTTTATCTTCTTGTAAATCTTTGTTGTAGGCCAAAGGAAGTCCCTTCACTACTACCAACAACGCTTGCAAGTTACCGAACACCCGCCCCGCTTTGCCCCGCACCAACTCCGGCACGTCGGGATTTTTTTTCTGGGGCATGATACTAGAACCAGTAGCGCAGCTATCTTTGAGCGTAATAAATCCAAATTCGTGAGAAGACCACAAAATCATTTCTTCTGACAAGCGGCTCAGGTGTACCATAATCAAGCTGGCTGCTGCGAGAAATTCGATCGCAAAATCTCGATCGCTCACTCCATCTAAGCTATTAGCATAAACCTTGTCAAACTGCAATAGTTCTGCCGTATAATGTCGGTCGATCGGGAAAGTCGTCCCCGCCAGCGCGCCACAACCCAAGGGCGAAACATTCACCCGCTTGCAGATATCGCCGAGACGTTCCCAATCGCGATCTGTCATTTCAAAATAAGCTAACAGGTAATGAGCCAAACTGATCGGCTGAGCGCGCTGCAAATGAGTGTAACCGGGAATTAAAGTTTCCACGTTACGATCGGCAAGATCGAGCAAAACCCCTTGAAATTCCCGCAATTGCTCGCGAATTTCTGCGATGCGATCGCGCAAATACAAGCGAGTATCAGTACCTGCTTGATCGTTGCGCGATCGGGCCGTGTGCAACTTTTTCCCCGCATCCCCCACGATCTCCGTCAGTCGCTTCTCTACAGCGAAGTGAACGTCTTCTGCATCAACTCCCGGAACAAAAAGTCCTTGGCGGTATTCGCGGCGGATCTGTTCCAAACCATTGACTAACTGTTCGCCTTCTGCTGCGGAAATAATCCCGGTTTTGGCCAGCATTTTAGCGTGAGCGACAGAACCAGTCAAGTCGTACTCAATCAATTCAATATCGAAGCCAATACTAGCATTGAATCGGGCGATCGCCGGGTGCAGCGCCGATTCAAATCTTTGACTCCAAGTTTTTTGTTGTGTTGTCATTGCTCAAGCTAAAACTAGATTGTATCTCTCTTGCAGAAGTCTATAAAAACCGGTTTGTAGCAAAGACTTTAGTCTTTCATCCGGTTTGTAGTCAGCACTTTAGTCCTCCATTCCCAATTCGGCAATAAAAAACTCAATTCCTGACTACAAACTTTTTATACATCTTTTGACCCAAAAAAACTGAATTCTGGACTACAAAATTGGGAAACTTTTGCTGCATCCGAAAGAATTGAATTTGTGGCTACAAAATTTTTAAATCTTACATCCCTTCCCGATCGCTTCTTCGACAATAACTCTAACGAAAAATCCCTTTAAAGAACCAGCCAACAAAAATACCTATAAAAAAAGCTCCTATTTGACCAGTCGAAACAAAATTGTTCCAAGCTTTCTGGAAATTAGTAAAAATTTCGTAACTTTGACCCAAAAGCACCGTCGAACTCAAATGAGATTTCAAAACTACCACGTGAGCGACATCATTCCAAGTAATCGAACTGGTTAATCCAGCAGTAATTTCCGGCATTAAATTAACTATCATGGTGATTTTCTCCTGCTAAAGGTGTTACCCTAAGTACAACCAGTGTCATGTCATCTTCGTTACGATTGCCGATGCCAATAAACTGGTGTACCCGATCGAACAAATAATCCAAAATCTCTTCAGACTGCTGGTAATTTTGACAGGCCCACTGAAAAGCCGAGGTCAAGTTATCCTCGTCAAAGCGATCGCCCCTTTGATTAGCAGCATCGGTAAATCCGTCTGTGTAATAAATAATAGTATCTCCAGGCTGCAATTGCACTTGAGCTTCTTGGTAATGCGAATCAGCATCCAGGCCAATTAACATTCCCTCCAAAGTATCGAGCTGAACAATCGTATTAGTTGCAGCTTGCCACAGCAAAGGCGGGTGGTGAGCTGCATTGCTGTAAGACAAAACGCGAGTTTTCGGGTCATACTCCGAATAAAACAGAGTCACAAAACGGTGGGAATTTTCCAAATCCGCGTGCATAACCCGGTTTAAATGTTGCAAAATTCTCGACGGCGAGTGGCGGTTCAAAACCTCCGCCCGCAGCATACCCCGTGTCATCGTCATCAACAGGCCAGCCGGTACTCCTTTACCCATCACGTCGCCGATCACAATGCTCCAGCGGCCCTTGTCGATTTTGGACTTGAGATTTTTAATTAGGGATGGGGGGTTTTCCCCCTCATTCTCCTTGCCGATCGGGTCATAGTCAGCGGGAATAAAATCATAATAATCTCCGCCGACTCTGCTAGCAGTTTGGCAGCGGGCGGCCACGTCAACACCGGGAATTTTCGGACAACTGCGGGGTTGCAGCCGCAATTGAATTTCCGCCCCGATTTCTAACTCTCTGTCTAAGCGGTCTTTTTCCGCCAACTTAACAGTAAGTTCGTCTTTGCAAATAGCCACGGCGGTTTGATCCGCCACCAACCGAACTAATTTCTGTCTGCTGGGAGTCCAGAGATATTGCGGATCGCTGCTAAAAACATAAAGGCGTCCGCGTTCCAAATTGTTGACTAAAATTGGCGCCCCAAACAAATGAACATCCGGGCCCAAATAACGACCGACTTGCAGGTCTAGACTAGAAGTTTGCCCAGAGGTTTCCGAAAACGATGCAGCATTCGCGCCCGCACCTGCTGTAGCTTGCCTGGTGGCTATTTCCAGCGCTTTTCGCATATCTTGGCACTGCCGTCCTTCCTGACAGTGCAACTGCTGGAACCTGACTTGACCGTTGGGTTTGAACAGCACTAAAGCTCCCCCGTCGGCGTCCGTAACGCGAGTCGCCACCAAAGGCACCAACTCTAAAAATTGGTTGAGATTGTTAAAACTTCGCAGGGCAAATCCCAGCGAACCCAACATATCTTGAACGTTGTGCTGATATCGGTGCAAACGCGCCACCAGTTCTTTGAGGGCAAATACTGGCGTCGCGTCGGTGGAATTGCGACCCGAAGGGCGGTCAGCAGGTTGAGGTGAGGGGCGAGGCAAAGGCACAGCAGTCATTTTAAATTTGTGATTTTCGATCTTAGAGGGAGGAGGAATGATTGAGGACTTAGGGGTCACTTGAACAGAAACCCGTTTTTTTTAGAACAAGTAGTTTGGTTTGAGCAAGTAGGTTATGTACTGGGACATTCGTATCAACTTAACTCTGAAATTCTTAAGCAATCTCGTTTATAGCTGAGTCTAGATCCCCCTAAATCCACGCCGCTTGCTTTACTGGGGGGGCCCCAAGACCGCAGCGGCTTCCCTTAAGAAGGGGGACTTTAACGATTTGCTGTCGCCCTTCTTAAGGGGAGGGCCAGGGGGATCGAGAAGACTGTGCAATCAAACAGCAGACTGATACTAAATGTGAGCTTAATTTGACACACTACTGGCGCTTTGAACCCAAACCAGCAAGAACAGGGGAAGGTATTGTTTCTAAGTATTTAGTTTTCACTCGCCACCCGTGGCGATCGGCGCAAGTCCTGCGATGGTAGTTTGAGGTTAATGATTTGAGATTTTGAACCTCTGTATCCGCCTCCAAAAATCGGGACGACCACAGATACCCGATCAATCTAAAATCTAAAATCTAAAATCTAAAATCGAGTAGGGCTTCCACAAATTCGTAACTAGAAAACGGGCGCAAGTCTTCGATGCTTTCCCCAACTCCAATAAAGCGGATTGGCAGACCAAGCTGCTGCACTACAGCTAGGGCAACACCACCTTTAGCAGAACCGTCGAGTTTTGTCAATACTACTCCGCTTAATTTGGCCGATTCTGCGAACACTTCTGCCTGTCGCAAACCATTTTGACCCAGTGTGGCATCCAAAACCAGTAGAGATTCTACGGTAGCGCCTGGGGCTTTCTTATCTACAATGCGACGGATTTTACTTAATTCGTCCATCAGATTTTTTTTGTTTTGCAGGCGGCCTGCGGTGTCTACGATCAGGAGTTCTGTGCCTCGGGCGCCCGCAGCGGCGATCGCATCAAACACGACAGCAGCCGGATCGGTATTTTTCCCCGGGTTGGCAATAATTTCGACCCCACTGCGCGAACCCCAAACTTTTACCTGTTCGACGGCGGCGGCGCGGAAAGTGTCGGCGGCGGCAATTAGGGTTTTGTAGCCGGATTTTTGGGCAATATGGGCAAGTTTGCCGATCGTCGTAGTTTTGCCCGCACCGTTGACTCCTACGATTAACCAGATGTTAAAAGTGTCTTTTTCCGGGGCAAATGTCAGGCTGTAGGCGGGATTGCCGGCGGCGGTTTCGGCACAGGGAGCGTCGAGAATGTCGCGCAGGATGGTTTTCAGGTAGGCTAGAGCCTGTTCTGGCGGCAGCACTTCTTGCGTGAGCCTTTCTTGGAGGCGACTGATAATGATGTCGGTGGCTGCGACTCCGACATCAGCTTGCAGCAGTAAAGTCTCAATTTCGGCTACCGCGTCTTGATTGAGCGGGCCTTGACCGACGATCGCCTTTAGTCGATTAATTAAGCTGCGACGAGTTCTTTCTAAGCCTTTCCGCAGTTTTTGCAGCCAAGTGATTTCTTCGACGGATACTTGTTCTGGCCGGCGGCCTTGACTGGCTAAGATTTCTGATGACCACAGGAAGCCTTCGTCAAAGGCGAAACCGGGAATTTCTTCGATAATTGCCGCTCTCTCGGCGGCGGCTGCAATTACTTCTGGTTCTTCAAGGGCGGTTTCTTTGAGGCGTTCGATGCGCTCCATGCGATCGGCCTGAGCTCTGGCCCAAAACGGCAGGGCTTCGGCTGCTTCGCCCTCGGATGCGAGTGATTCGGTTTCTACAACCTCCCTTGCAGGTTCGGCAATTTCTATATTTTCTGCTGTAACTTCTAATTGTTGAGCAATAGGTGCAATGTCGATCGCCCCGGCTGTGGGTTGCAGAGTTTCTGCAAATTCTGCTGGCTTGGCTGCATCGAGTTCGATCGCCTCGGTTGCTTCAAGTGCCGCGGGTTCTGCAACTTCTGTAACTTCTGCAACAGTTGGTGCTGTGGGTGCTGGTTCAAGTTCGATCGGCTCGGTTGCTTCAATCGTCGCCGGTTCTGCAACTTCTGCAACTGTCGCGATTTCTGTTTCGGCTGCTGGAACCTCGGGCGCTGCTGTCTCGGAAACTTCTGTTTCGGGTTTTTGCTGTTTTTGAATATTTTTGTAAGCAGCTTTTGCCCAATTGAGATAATCTTCGGCTACAGCAGGAGAGCCTTGCTCTGTTGCATCTGTTTGAGGCTCAACCGGTGCGGATTTTGCCGACTCATCTTGCGGCTGTTCCGGGGTTGCCTCTGTTTCTGAAGATTTGCTTTCGCTGTACTGGCGACGAAACCAATTAAATACCATAGGAAATTGGGAATATAGTTATTAGTCCTTAGTTTAGAGCGGATTGCGAATTGCGGATTGCTCATGACTCTTGGTAAGGTGCACCGAAGAGCACCCTACAGACTCTTGACTGAGGACTAAGGACTACTGACTAACAACTTCTGCCTTGATTTTATCGACTACTCGGCGGAGGACTCCGTTGATGAAGCGATGTCCTTCGTCACCGCTGTAGCGTTTTGCCAGTTGGACGGCTTCGTTGACGCTGACTTGTTCGGGTAAGGCGAGATATAGCATTTCGGCGATCGCGATTCTCATGATATCTCGATCGATCCGGGGCAACCGTTCTATTTGCCAGTCTACAAGGGCTTCCGAGAGCAATTCATCAATTTGAACACGGTTGGCGCTGACTTTCGTCAGGATTTGCAAAGCATAGGTGCGGACATCTTGCTGGTTGGCTAGCTGGATCAGTTCTGGAAACTCCATTGCTGAACCGAGACGGTTGATTGCGGTTTGGGTGAGTTCGACTGCTTCCCGCACCATTGCTCTAGCACTTTGTATATCGGCAGCGCGGATTTCGCTGGCAAGCAGTTTGTCGCTACTCCGCTGCACTTCGGATGCTGCTGCTTCTAGGGCTTCTTGAACTTCTGTTGTCAGGGTACGGATGGCGGCGAGGAGAACATCTTGCAGTTTTTTGGCTTCTAAGAGTTCTGGATTCGCCGGCAGTTGGCTGATCCCGAGGAGCGCGAGTTCGCGTGCTGTTTCGCGGGCTTTTTTCATAGTTTGTTAGATAGGAATTGGGATTTTAGGAATTTCGGAATTTTTGAGATTGCTAGGCGCTGGTTCAGAGCATAGACTTGGACTTTAGCAGAAAAACTCGCAAAAAACCCGCCCTGAGTCACGATTGTTTCTGGGTAGGTTTTGGACAGATATTATCTGTTATTGGGAAAGTAAAGTTTAGAATTTGAAGCCCGCTAAAAATGGGGAGCATCTGAGTTTTGCTTTTACAGGAGTGCGAGCGGGACGCCCGCTATATATATATATATGTAGCGGGCGTCCCGCTCGCACTCCTAAAAAACGCTTTTTACTCTCATTGAGATGCTCTCTAAACCTGACCTACAGATTGATGTCTTCGTTTACTCTTCTTCGACTGGGACAGCCTGGTATCTTGATTCGGATACCAAGGGTTCGAGTGTTTTGCCCTTGATTTTTTCGGGGGTTACTGGAACTGAGTTGCTGGGGTTGACGATGCCGCCAGAGATGATGACTTTAAAGGCATCTTCGATCGACATTGACAAATTGACTAAATCTGCCTCCGGGACTATAGCGTACCATCCGGTAGTGGGGTTCGGAGTGGTGGGGATGAAAATGCCGATCGGGGTTTCACCCGAAAGGTGAGGTGGGATATCGTTACTCTCGATCGTACCGGTCACAAATGCTAACGTCCAGATTCCCCGCCGGGGATATTCCACTAACACCACGCGGCGAAATTTGTCGTTTGAGTTGAGGATGGTTCCCAGCAGTTGTTTGAGGGTTTTGTACACCGAACCGGCTAGGGGAATTGCCTGCAACAGCCGTTCGCCAAAGTCTAGCAGCCACTTGCCGAAAATGTTGCGGGCCATTAAACCGATGACTAAGATGCTCAGCAGGGGTACAGCCAGACCTACTAAAAGATTTAGCAGATTCACCAAAATCGGGTTGAGTCCGTCAAAAGGGTTGATCTGCTTGGGAATTTTGGTGAGAAAATTGATGACCCAATTGGCGACGGTAATTGTCAGCCAGATGGTGGTAGCTAAGGGTATCACTACCAATAGTCCTGCGATCAGGTCGTTTTTTAAGTCTTGTTTGATGCGTTGGAGCACGGCGGGTCAAATCTCCTCGTAACTGGTTGCCAATAACCTGAATAAAGCTGAGACTAAAGCAACTGCACGGGCTTTACTGGAAGTCACCATAGACGATCGTGTTCAATTCTGCTAAACCCTACCCTTTCTGAGGGGGAAGAGTTAGGGATCGCCGGTGCTGTACCTCTATTTTAAAGAATTATTGCAAGTTGGCGCTTGGTTTTAATATATGCAGGCTGTGCAGCAGCTCACCGTATTGTATATTTTAAGACACTTTGGGTTGGTTCAATCAATAAGCCGATCGCTCAGAGGCAGCCTGGGAGTGCAAGTTTAGCGAGTCCAGAGAAAATTTTCTGTTATTTGTATAGGAAATTAATTGGTCGATCGAGCTTTCTCAGATTTTCGGCTGGGTGGCACTTCGTTGTACCGAATTCAGGGGAATCTATCCAGGTTGAGTGCAGTGTCTATCCAAAAATCTATCTTTGGATAGATGCACTATGACATTTTTTGGTATAAAATTTTTTATTCTTGAAGACAGACAGCGATCGACAAGGCAACAGTTGCCTACCCTGCAAGTGTTGCATATTAGGCAAATCCGACAAAAAGTAAAGCAGACAGACCAGCAACTTTGACTTTTTTTGACACGATCGATCTATATTCAGGAAATAAGGGCAGAATTCAAGCGAATTCGAGTTTGAGAGCAGCGGCAAAGCAATATAGCATTAACTCGGGCATCACTACAAAAAAAAGAATCTGCCAAACGAGGTAGCAGTAGTTAGTAGCAAGCGAGATAAATTACTACATAGCTAGTTGTTTCTAGCCAGAAGCGCGAAACTATTGGTTCAACAGGCTATAGCTAAACTGCTGCATAGAAGCAAAACTCCAGCGGTGCCGATTCCTTGGAAGCAGACGAAACTTAAGGAAAAACAAGCGTACTAGCCAATTAAGTCAGAGCCGGGATTCACCTCGCGGCAAGCAGCAATAGACTTGATTAGAAGTTAGGATTGAGATATGAATGCTCAACTAATGAAACCAATTGATTTTTACATTTTTTTATGCGATTCAAAATGCAATAATTTTTTGGGCTTCACTTAAAGCCGCAGCCTGATAAAATTTTGTATCCGATAATTAATATTTAAGTAAAAGGAATTTTTGTGAAAACGCTTAGTATCCTCTTAGTAGAAGACAGTCCCCTAGATGCCGAACTGATCGAGGCATATCTAAAGGATGGCGGGCTCGAATTTTCTCTGGTGTGTGTGGAAAATCGAGAAGACTTTGCCGCGGCGCTGGAAAAACAACGTTTTGACATTATTTTGGCAGATTATATGCTGCCTGGTTTTAACGGGATAGCTGCACTGGAAATCGCCCACACTAATTGTCCGGGAGTGCCGTTTATTTTTGTTTCGGCTACTTTGGGCGAGGAAGTGGCGATCGAAACTTTGAAAAGCGGCGCTACTGATTATGTTCTCAAACGCCGTTTGATACGCCTGGTGCCGTCGATTCAGCGGGCCCTGCGGGAAGTTCAAGAACGGAACGAGCGCAAGCAAGCCGAAGCACAGCAGCAGGAGAGCGAAGCTCGATTTCGGATTATGGCAGATACCGCGCCGGTGATGATTTGGATGTCGGACACTGACCAACTTGGCGATTACTTTAACAAAGTTTGGTTGGAGTTTACCGGTAGAACTTTGGCGCAAGAAATGGGCACGGGTTGGATGGAAAACTTGCACCCAGATGACTTGCCAGAATCTCTGGATATTTACCAAAAAGCCTTCAAAGCTGGCAGCGAGTACCGGCTCGAATGCCGCCTGAGACGCTATGACGGCGAATACCGCTGGGTTTTGGGTACAGGCGTACCCCGGTACAGGCCCGATCGCACTTTTGCAGGTTACATCGGTTCTTACATCGATATTAGCGAGCGAAAACAGGCAGAACAAGAACGCGCTGCAGCTTTGTCCCGCGAACAAGCAGCGAGGTTGCAAGCAGAAGAAACTGCTAAAGCGCTGCAATTGGCAAACGATCAAATTACTAACATTCTCGAAAGCATTACCGATGCTTTTATCGCTGTTGACTTAAATTGGAACTATACCTATGTCAACCACCAAGCTATTGAGCTGTTAGGCAGACCAAAAGCCGAACTGATTGGTAAAAATTTTTGGGATATATTTCCCTGGGCGGTCGATTTACCGTTTTACAAAATGGCTACCAAAGCATTAGCAGAAAAAGTAACAAACGAGTATGAGGGATTCGTACCGTTATGGAATAAGTGGTTGAAGATGCGTTTTTATCCTTCCGATTCTGGTTTGTCGGCTTACATCCAAGACGTTACCGATCGCAAGCAAACAGAAGCTGCACTCCAAGCTAGCGAAGAAAAGCTGAGAATGTTAGCAGAAGCTAACTTAATAGGAATTATCTTTGGGGATGTAAACGGCGGTATCCTCGATGCCAACGATGAATTTTTGCGGATAGTTGGTTACACGCGGGAACACTTGCAGCGCGGGGAATTAAACTCGATTGACATCACGCCGCCGGAGTACCAGTCTCTCGACAAGAAAGGGATGGCAGAGGCACAAGCAACGGGGGCTTGCACTCCCTACGAAAAGGAATTCTGGAGGAGAGACGGCAGCCGGATTCCGGTGTTGATCGGATATGTTTTGCTGGCACAAAAGCGGCAAGAATCTGTGGCTTTTATTCTCGACTTGACGGTTGGCAAGCAGTTGGAAAGAGAACTGCAGGATCGAGCTCAGGAATTGGCGCGGGCGAACCGGATTAAAGACGAGTTTCTAGGAACTTTGTCCCACGAATTGCGAACGCCGCTGAATGCGATGCTGGGATGGGCGCAACTGCTGCGAAACCGCAAGTTTGACGAAAAAACGACTGTTCGGGCTCTGGAAACGATCGACCGCAATACACGCTCGCTGGCAACTCTGATCGAGGATTTGCTAGACGTGTCCCAGATTATTAGCGGGAAACTGTCGCTGAATTTGCGGTGGGTGGATGTGATTTCGACTGTTGAGGCTGCGATCGATACTCTCGCGCCCGCGATTGCGGCCAAAAATATTGAAATTGTGACGGATTTCGACCCAACTACCGGGCGGATTTTTGCCGATTCGGGCCGGTTGCAGCAGGTAGCCTGGAATTTGCTGTCGAATGCGATTAAGTTTACTCCCGATGGCGGACAGGTGAAGGTGGGGGTGCGAAAGATGCAGGGGACTTTGGCCCCTGAGGAATCCGCTTGCTGTAAAAAATTGTCGCCCGCTACTGTGGAAATTGAGGTTAGCGACACGGGAAAAGGGATTTCAGAAGAGTTTTTGCCGCACGTTTTCGAGCGGTTCAGCCAAGCTGACAGCTCTACAAGGCGATCGTACAACGGATTGGGTTTGGGTTTGGCTCTGGTGCGGCATTTTGTGGAAATGCACGGGGGGACGGTGCAAGCCGAATCCGCCGGGAAGGGAAAAGGGTCGAGGTTTTTAGTGAGATTGCCAATTCAACAGCTTCCTGGCGACGGCGGATTTTCTGTTGCCGGAATCGGGGAGTTGGCGATTCCTCCAAGCAAGGCGCGAGCCCCTGTAAAGGAGTCTTTTGTCAACAGCAATCTTTCTGGAGTGCGGGTATTGGTGGTCGATATCGACGCGGATTCCCTGGATTTTGCCTCTACCGTGCTCGAAGATTGCGGGGCCCAGGTGGAGACTGCTAGCTCTGGAAAGGGTGCGTTGGAGGCGATTGAAAGGCTGAATCCGGATGTGTTGGCGATCGATATCGGGATACAGGCCCTTGACGGAGAGGCTCTGCTGCAACAAGTGCGATCGCGGATGGTGGACAGGGAAATTCCGGCGTTGGCGTTCACGGTGGTTGGTAGGGTAGAGGAACGCATACGGGCACTCCAGCAAGGTTTTCAAATTTACGTGCCCAAGCCGATCGAGCCTGCTGAGTTGGTGGCGGTGGTGGCAAGTTTGGTGGGGCGATCGAACGATTTTAGATTTTAGATTTTAGATTGACTCGGCGAGGACGGAAATCCTAACTACAAACCAATTTTCTTGCATTCGAGCGATCGGATAATAGTTCTTAGGACTAAGGCCAACTGGTAGATTAAACAAAAATATGTAGTTGCGGTTGTGCGCTCTTAGCTGAGGAAAGAGCGTACAAGCGCAACTACATACTTAAAATTTAAGCTTTATTTGTGACAGTTGCCCTTAGTCCTAATCCTGTCGAAAAACTTTTTTTATTATGAATTAGACTTAGAAATAATTTGTCAAGTCCCCAAAGTTATAAATTTAATTGGGATCACAGTGTGTAGTTTTTGATACTGAGAACAGTTTCTAAAAAGAATGCAACTGTAGAAAAGTTCCAAACCCTGATAATTATCAGTAGTCCGACTTTTAAAATCTAAAATCTAGAATCTAAAATCTAAAATCTAAAATTGTATGAGATTCAGGGACGATCGCCCTTAACAGTCTCTCCTCAAATATCAAGTTCAGCAATTAGCTGCTTAATTAAGCATGAATTTTAGTTACAGTTAACCTAATTTGTCATACCCCAAAAGTTATAAATTTAATTTAAGTCAAAGTTTTTAGCTTTTGATCGGAGGCGCAGGGACGATCGCCCCTAACACTATTTCCTTAAATATCAAGTTCAGCAACGAGATGCTTCATTAGAGAAATATTCAGCCGGCATAAATGCTTCTAACACTCCTCTATTGCCCGCCGTGCAAGGATTTTTGGGTTCTTGGATGTGGACTGGTCGCCCGCTTCCCACTAGCGACGGCTAGATACCAATTGCACCCGGCCGGCATCCATTTCATCCATTAATAACTCTAAAGCCTCATAATCAATATCCGAGATGTATCCCAAACGGGTGAGCTCGTAGTTGATTTCGTTTTCAATGTCAGGCGTCAACTGCTTAATGTAGAGGGCTTTTTCTACAAGTTGACGGATAGCATGAGTTGCTTGCATAGTAAGTCGGAGAACTCCGTACAGTTTAATTTTCCTCTGAAGTGTCGAGCAAACAGGTGATCTAGATCAGAACTAACCAGTGATTTTAATTACATTGTTCAGTTTTATTGAACAGCTAGGGCAAAGTCGATCGCAATTTTTACAGTTACCAAGACTTGCGCCTGCTGGCATAAATAAAAAATAGTATAGTAGCTTACGTTTCCTAGCCAAATCTTACGCAAAAATTCATAAAAAAGAGTCAATAAATAAAGATTACGTAAAATTACTGAAAACAACTGGTCGGTTTGCCTCAGATTAAGTTAGGCTCAGAGTAATCAAGTAGGTTTAGGCTTACATCCGTCCAGCACAGTAGTTGAAAATACGTAGCAATCATAGGTTTGACATATGCAGACACTTCTTGCCCATAAACCAATTACGGTGATTCGACCCCTAGACTACCTGAATGCAGCCACCTGCGGAGAATTCGGACGGCAACTAACGACAGCAATTTCAGCCCCCGGAGTGGTAGCGGTACTCGTAGATTTGGGCGCAGTAACATTTATTGACAGTGCCGGTTTGATGGCATTGGTTTCAGGCCTCAAGCAGGCGAAAAAAATGGGCCGCAGGTTTAGTCTGTGCTCGGTATCCCCCGGGATTAGGATGATTCTGGAACTCAGCCAACTCGATCGAGTTTTTGAAATATTTGAAAATGTCGATAGCTTTGATGCCGAAAACTCCTGCGTAAAACAACACTGATAGAGCCTCCTAGGCCAGGAGAACAGGCAACAAAACACCGCACATTCGGTTAAATTCCCGAAAAGACAGACGACTGTCGTTGGCGTGTTGGCAGATTTTAAGGTAGGCTGCTTAAGAGTCGCAAATATTTAGCGAGTCGAGCCGTGGCAGTAAAAGTCGAAGAATTACTTACAGCAGACATTAATCAGCCTGCTCGTTATCTGGGAAACGAATTGGGGGCTACGCACAAGCCTTGGGACGAAGCGTTGGTGCGCTGGGTTCTCACTTACCCAGAAGTTTATGAAGTTGGTGCTTCCAATCTGGGGCACATCATCCTTTACAACATTTTGAACGCAGGGCCAAGACAGTTGTGCGATCGGGCTTATTTGCCCGCCCCTGACTTGGCAGCAAAACTGCGCTCAACCAAAACTCCGCTGTTTGCCGTAGAATCGAGGCGATCGCTCACAGAATTTGATATTCTGGGCTTCAGCCTCAGCTACGAACTCGGAGCCACAAACATTCTGGAAATGCTGGATTTAGCCGGCATTCCACTAACTTGGCAAGAAAGAGCGACAAATTGCCAAAACGGTCAAATGCCGCTGATTTTTGCTGGCGGGCAAACGGCAACTTCCAATCCTGAACCCTACGCGGACTTTTTTGACTTCATCGCTTTGGGAGATGGAGAAGAATTGCTGCCAGAAATTGGCTTGATTTTGGCAGAAGGCAAAACAAATAATTTGAGCCGAGAAGCATTGCTGCTGGATTTAGCGCAAATTCCCGGCGTCTACGTCCCGCAATTCTACGATATGGCGGCCGACGGTTCTGTTCATCCCAACCGTCCCCAAGTTCCAGAACGAATTCTGCGCCGCGTGGCAACTCCCATACCAGCTTATTCGATCGGCCTGGTTCCCTACGTCCAGACAGTACACGACAGACTGACAGTAGAAATCCGCCGGGGATGCACCCGCGGGTGTCGCTTCTGTCAGCCGGGAATGCTGACTCGCCCCGCGCGCGATGTCGAACCGCAGCAAGTCGTAGAGGCGATCGAACAGGGGATGCAAGCCACCGGGCACAGCGAGTTTTCCTTGCTTTCCCTCAGTTGTTCCGATTATCTGGCACTCCCAGCAGTCGGGATGGAAATCAAAAATCGCCTGAAAGATAAAAATATTTCTCTGTCTCTACCCAGCCAGCGGGTTGACCGATTTGACGATAATATTGCCGACATTCTCGGCGGTACGCGACAAGGTGGTTTGACTTTTGCGCCGGAAGCTGGTACTCAGCGGATGCGCGACATCGTTAACAAAGGTTTGACCAACGAAGAATTGCTTCGGGGTGTCAAAACTGCGGTTGATCGCGGCTGGGATAAAATCAAGCTGTATTTTATGATCGGTTTGCCCGGAGAAACCGATGAAGATGTTGTGGGCATCGCCGAAACAGTCCGCTGGCTGCACAGGGAATGCAGGCTCGATGGCCGCCGGGGACTGATTTTTAACTTGACAATTTCTAATTTTACGCCTAAGCCTCACACTCCTTTTCAGTGGCATTCAGTGTCTACTGCTGAGTTTTCTCGCAAGCAAAAACTCCTGAAGGGAGAATTTCGCGGGATGCGGGGCGTCAAGGTGAATTACACTGATGTGCGGATTTCGGCAATGGAGGATTTTGTCGGACGGGGCGATCGACGTTTGGCTGCTGTAGTCCGCCGCGCTTGGGAACTTGGCGCGGGTATGGATGCGTGGTGGGAAAGCTTGGATCAGGCTTACAAAGCTTGGACTCAGGCGATCGATGAATCGGGCCTTACCTGGAAATACCGCCAAGTCGAAAGCGGCGAGTGGAATCTTTTTGAGAAGGAAGAGGAGAAGGAAGAAGGAAGTTCGGCAACGGATTCTGTAACGGATGTAACGGATGTAACGGATGTAACGGATGTCAGTCCGATGGAAGTCGGAAGAAGGGAGAAGGAAGAAGGAAGAGGGAAGAAGGAAGAAGGAAGAGAAATTAAGGAAGATTTTTTCACTTCTGGCCCTCTCCCCCTCTCCCCCTCTCCCCCTCTCCCCCTTTCTCTCGATCAACCTTTACCTTGGGATCACTTAGATACGGGGATCGACAAAAACTGGCTGAAAATTGACTTGCAAAAGGCTTTAGAAGCAGCGACGGTTCCTGACTGTTCCTTTGAAGGGTGTTCGCGCTGCGGGGTTTGCGGCACCGATTTCGGACACAATGTGGTTGTGGAGGCGCTGCCAATTCCTGAGTTTGCTGGGGAGTTTGTCCCGAATACGGAGCGGAAACAGCGTTTGCGGGTTTGGTTCGGGAAGGTGGGCGATATGGCTTTGGTTGGTCATTTGGATTTGATCCGCTTGTTCGATCGAGTAGTCCGCAGAGCCGATTTGCCGATTTCGTTTACCGGCGGGTTTCACCCGAACCCTCGGATTTCTCTGGCAAATGCTCTGCCTCTGGGTGTTACCAGCACTGGGGAAATTGCCGACTTTGAGCTCACTGAGCCGATCGATATTGAGAGTTTTCGGGAAAAGTTGGCCGCTAAGCTGCCGGAAAATATTCCGATTTACAAGGTGGAGTCGATCGATCTCAAGGCTCCTTCTGCTAACCAGTTGTTAGAAGCAGCGGAGTACGTAATTACTGTGGCCTCCGCAGGCTCGTTGACAGAAAATGGCGAATTAGACCGGGAAAATGCTGCTCCTGTCTCCGTGGCTCCTGATGCCAACTGGGAAGCTTGGGTCAAGGCGATCGTCGAAACCGAGGCTTTTTGGCGGGTGCATACTACTAAGTCGGGAAAGACGCAGAATGTCAATTTGCGCGAAAGGCTGCACAAACTAGAACTTGTAGAGCAGAAACCAGACAGCAGCACAAGAGCCTCTGGTGCTACATCCGAAGGTAGAGCCGTCTTGCGCTTTACCGGGAGTTGTCGCAGCGATGGCAACTTGCTAAAGCCAGAACATATTGTTTTCATGCTCGAACAAGTCAGCCAGCAGGAAATTCAGCTTCTGCAGGTTGAGCGTAGTCAGCTAATCCTGGGTTATGGTTAAGATAGGGAAGCCGTGGTGGAATATTTCACCTTCGGCTCTCGATCGGGATGTGTCGTTTCACGCTATAATCGCTTGTTATGGAAGCCGCGGCGGCTCGAGCGCTTTAGTCGCTCGCCGCCCTCGTCAACCAGCAACGCGGGCTGGGTGCAAATTGCTTCTGTTCAAGACTTCAAGCCTTTTTGTTGTACATTCACGGGCTAAATCTAGCGCCAAACCCGCAGGAGCGGGGTCTGAACCAAATTTAGCGATTAATTTCGATCGATCGACTGGTTGTCGGTGGTCGGCTTATTCAAAAATCTCACGGTTCAAACCGCAGAGCGGGTATTCAACAATAGATGTTTTTGACGGGTCAAAAAACGGAGATAAGTCCCCGACTTAAGTCGTGGAGAACCAAAAGTTTGAGATTTTAGATTAAAGTTCCAGCTCCCAGATTCATCTGTGGAGTAAATCTAAAATCTCAAACCTAAAATCTAAAATCGACTGACCCGTCAAAAAACGGAGATAAGCCCCCGACTTAAGTCGTGCAGAACCAAAAATTTTAGATTTTATACTTTAGTTCAATCTCCCAGATTCATCTGTGGAGTAAATCTAAAATCTAAAATCTAAAATTTAAAATCTAAAATCGACTAACCCGTCAAAAAACGGAAATAAGCCCCCGACTTAATTCGTGCAGAACCAAAAATTTTAGATTTTAGACTCTAGTTCAATCTCCGAGATTCATCTGTAGAGTAAATCTAAAATCTAAAATTTAAAATCTAAAATCGACTGACCCGTCAAAAAACGGAGATAAGCCCCCGACTTAATTCGTGGAGAACCAAAATTTTAGATTTTAGACTAAATTTCAATCTCCGAGATTCATCTGTGGAGTAAATCTAAAATCTAAAATCTAAAATCTAAAATCGACTGACGAGGTTTTAGGCTTGGCAGGGGCGGAGGTTGCAGTCGAATGCCAAGCTGGGGTATGTTGAGTGCGATGGCACAAGAATTCAACAAAAGTCTAGGCGCTTTCACTCCTACCTACTTTCGCTCAAAACCAGCCCTCTACCACCACGCAAGCGGAGTTATCAGTTCGTAGTGTTAAGTTGTGTGTTAAGAAATTGGTACGGTGTCAATGAATTTATTCGCTGAGTTCAAAGGAAGAGTTGTAAGTGTTGAATTTTGAGTATTGATTTCGCAATTCTCAACTCAAATCTCAATATTGCTAACTCGATAAAAGCCTCCTTATTTCAATCTCTCAGATTTATCTGCTGAGCATAACTCATAACTCTGTAAGGGCGGGTTTAACTACTTTATCTGTAACAGTTAACAGTGAACAGTCAACAGTCAACAGTTAACAGTGAACGGTCAACAGTTAAATTTTCTTCCACCCTGCACCAACTCACAGCTAATAACTCTTCAAGCCACTACTAATTACAGTGAAAGTCAGAGGCACTATGAGTGCGTAAGTGTCTCTAACTTGCTGCCAGTTTTGTGAGGAAATTGAATGACAAAGCAGATAGTTATAGCAGAGCAGCATCGCATTGCTGCCGTCTTTTCAGAAGATCAAATCCAAGAACTTGTGGTAGCCACAGGCAGCCACCAAGTCAGTGACATTTACTTGGGAATTGTTGAAAATGTACTCCCTGGGATAGATGCGGCATTCGTCAATATTGGCGACCCAGAACGTAACGGGTTTATGCACGTCACAGACCTCGGCCCGCTGCGCCTTAAACGCTCGGCAGGAGCAATTACAGAACTCCTGACCCCCCAGCAGAAAGTGGTGGTACAGGTAATGAAAGAACCGACGGGCAGCAAAGGCCCCCGGCTGACAGGCAACATTACCCTGCCGGGCCGCTATTTGGTACTGATGCCCTACGGCAGGGGAGTCAATCTCTCGCGGCGGATCAAGTCGGAAGCGGAGCGCAACCGCCTCAGAGCCCTGGCTATTTTGGTGAAACCAGCCGGGATGGGGCTGCTGGTACGCACTGAAGCTGAAGGGATGACGGAAGAAGCGATCATGGAAGATTTGGAAGTCCTCCAAAAACAGTGGGAAGCCGTTCAACTCGAAGGCGGTACTTCGCGGGCGCCGGCACTGCTCAACCGGGATGACGATTTTATCCAGCGGGTGCTGCGAGATATGTTCAGCGGTGACGTGAATCGGATTGTGGTGGACTCGCAAAATGGAATTAAGCGGGTGAAGCAGCAGTTGATGAGCTGGAACGGCGGTAAACTTCCTGCGGGAGTTTTGATCGACCACCACCGAGAGCGCGCCTCGATTTTAGAATTTTTCCGGGTTAACGCTGCGATTCGAGAAGCCCTCAGACCAAGGGTGGATTTGCCTTCGGGCGGTTATGTGATTATCGAGCCGACTGAGGCGCTGACGGTGATCGATGTCAACTCCGGCTCGTTTACTCGATCGGCGACGGCTCGGGAAACTGTACTCTGGACAAATTGCGAAGCAGCAACGGAAATTGCTAGACAACTGCGGTTACGCAATATTGCCGGGGTGATTATTGTTGACTTTATTGACATGGAATCCCGCCGCGATCAGTTGCAGGTGCTGGAACATTTCAATAAAGCTCTCAAAGCTGACAAAGCTCGGCCGCAAATCGCTCAACTGTCGGAATTGGGGCTGGTAGAACTGACCCGCAAGCGCCAAGGTCAAAATATTTACGAGTTGTTCGGCCACAGTTGCCCTACTTGCAGCGGGCTGGGTCATCTGGTGCAACTCCCCGGAGAAGAAGACTTCGCCGCAGCGGTGCGGGAATCGGCCGATCGCACTGTTGCTACCTCGAACCGCGTTTTGTTGAATTTGCCAGAAGGATTGGAACGCCGCAGCTTGACGCCTGTGGCGGCTGCAACTCCTGCCCCGGTGCGGGAAGAACGCCCCCCCGAACCTGCTCGGGCTGCTTGGGAACCTCAGAGCGAAAGTGTCGATTTTGAGACTGGCAGCAACGCCTCGCCTTTGGACTTGCTCAACCATCCCAGCTATCAGGATTTGGGGAACGGAACAAGACGGCGGCGCCGCCGCCGGATTGGTGAAGAGCCTTTTGCCCCCCCGGTGGAAGAGGAACCGGTACGCAGCAAGTTGCGGCTGCCCAATACTTCGAGCGCGCCTGTGGCGGATACGCGCTCTGAGTATCTGGCACCCCCCGGCATCCGGGCCGCGTCGGAGGGCTTCGGGCTGGTGAATATGGCGACTGTGGGCAGGCGCGAGGATTTCGATCGCGTGCGTCCGGCTAAGTCTGAGTTGATGAAGCCGATGGTGGAGCCTCCAGAGGTGATTTCGGTGGAAATGACGCCAGAGGAGCAGGATGTTTATGCTCTGATGGGGGTTTCTCCTTTGGTGCTTACCGATCGCAGCGTGAAAAATCCTAAGAATGCGATCGTTTCGGTAACTCTCCCGGGAGCGGCCCCGAACAAGCCGCCTTTCGAGCAGCTCGAATTTGAATTTGAAGCGGCGGCGCCTGCTGAGAATGTTGAGGAACGGGATTATTATCCAGAAAGATCGGTAGTTGAGCCTGTTTTTTCTGAGGATGATGATGATGATGATGAGGCCCAAATTTATGGCGAGAGTTCGATCGACGAAACTGATGATTTTGATCGGATTGAGGAACCCAGCGATGTGATGGGCGAATCCTATGAGCCGATCGAATCCCATGAGCCGATCGAATCCCATGAGCCGATCGAATCTTATGAGCCGATCGAATCTTATGAGCCGATCGAATCCCATGAGCCGATCGAATCCCATGAGCCGATCGAACCCAGGCAACCCAGCGAACCCAGCGAACCCGAGGAGCCTGCTATCAACCGTCGCCGCCGCCGCCGCTCGTCAGCCGTTGTGGATGAGTGATATGAAGTCCGAGGGAAGAGGGAAGAAGTCAGAGGCAAGAGGGAAGAAGGAAGAAGTAGAAATTTTTACTCTCTTCCCATCTTTCCATCTTCCCCTTTCCCCCTCTCCCTCGAACACTTTAGTAATTGCAGGTGTGGATGAAGTCGGACGAGGCGCTTTGTTCGGGCCGGTGGTGGCTGCAGCCTGCATTTTGCCCGACCAAGTTCTCGATGAATTAGCAAGTTGCGGGGTGCGCGACAGCAAGCAGTTGAGTGCCGCAGCCCGGAGTCGGTTAGCCGTAAAAATCCGGGCTGTGGCGGTTGACTGTCAAATTGGTGTGGCTTCGGTGCGAGAGATCGATCGCCTCAATATTTTGCAGGCTTCTTTGTTGGCGATGAAACGGGCGATTTTGAAGTTGAAGGTGACGCCGGATTTGTGTTTGGTTGATGGGAATCAAAGGATTCCCAATTTGGCGATCGAGCAAGAGACGATGATTAAGGGTGATGCGCGATCGATTCAGATTGCTGCTGCTAGTATTGTGGCGAAAGTTTGGCGCGATGAATTAATAGTACGTTTGGCTGTTAAGTATCCTGAATATGACTTGACAAATAACAAAGGATATGGTACAGCTAAACATAAATTGGGGTTGGAACGTTACGGGCGATCGGCTTTTCACCGACAATCTTTTAGTCCCTGTCGAAGATAGCTAGTTGTAGTCAATAATACAAGTCAGGTTAAATAGACATAATTCCGCTGGAAAAAAGCGACTGTTCAAGAGGGTGCAGGTTACCATACCTTACATAAAAATTAACATTCTCAAAATCACCCCAAATGTTAAAAATTGAAGGCTACGAGATTCTAGATCGAATTTACGAAAGCCAAAATTCAACGGTTTATCGAGGCATTCGCGAACAGGACAATCAACTTGTTATCTTCAAAATGCTCGAGCAAGATTATCCAGATCCTGCTGAACTTACCCGCTACAAGCAGGAATACGAAATTACTTGCAATCTCCAAAATCTAGAAGGATTCCTCAAAGTTTATAGCCTACATGAGTATAAAAGAACCCTAGTCATTATCTTTGAAGATTATGGCGGCACTTCTTTAGAAATGTTGAAGGATAACCCTGTAGAAACGCCAAATATTTCATCTTTACAGCACTTCCTCCCCATCGCTATTCAAACAGCAGAGATTTTGGCTCAAATTCATGGTGCCAAAATTATCCACAAAGACATTAACCCCGCCAATATCCTGCTCAATCCAGAAACCGGGCAAGTCAAAATTATCGATTTTGGCATTGCTACCGTGTTCACCCGTGAAAATCCCACCCTAAAAAACCCCAATATTTTAGAAGGTACATTAGCCTATATTTCTCCAGAACAAACTGGAAGGATGAACCGTTCTCTCGATTATCGAACCGACTTTTACTCTTTGGGCGTTACCTTCTACGAACTCCTCACCGGACAACTTCCATTTGCCGCTGACGATGCTTTGGAGTTGGTACATTGCCACATCGCCAAACAACCAGTACCGCCGCATCAGGTTAATCCAGAAATTCCCCAAATTATTTCTGATATCGCACTCAAACTGATGGCAAAAACAGCCGAGGATCGATATCAAAGTGCCTGCGGGATCAAAGCAGATTTAGAAAAATGTTTGAACCAATTACAGACAAAGGGCAAAATAGAATCGTTCCCCCTTGGCAGTCAAGATATTTGCGACAAGTTCCAAATTCCCCAGAAACTTTACGGACGTGAGGCAGAAGTTGCAGATTTACTAGCAGCCTTCGATCGAGTTAGCCAAACCGAAAATAATCAGCAATCCCGTAAAGAATTAATGCTGGTTGCTGGTTATTCTGGCATCGGCAAGTCAGCACTGGTATCCGAAGTTTATAAACCGATAACCAAGGCTAGAGGCTATTTTATCGCTGGAAAGTTCGACCAATTTCAGCGCAATATTCCTTACTCTGCTCTTGTCAGTGCTTTCTCGGGATTAGTGCGACAATTATTGACCGAAAGCGAAGAACAGCTTAATCAATGGCGAGAAAAATTATTAGATGCTTTTGGTGCTAACGGTCAAATCATTATTGATGTAATTCCCGAAGTTGCATTGATTGTGGGCCAACAGCCGGCATTGCCGGAATTAGGCGCAATTGAATCGCAAAATCGCTTTAATCTTATCTGTGGCAATTTCATTCGGGTATTTTGCTCAAAAAAGCATCCTTTAGTCATTTTTCTGGACGATTTGCAGTGGGCAGATACTGCCACCCTCAAATTTATCCAACTAATGATGGCGGATGCAGATACCCAATATCTATTTTTGATTGGAGCTTATCGAGACAACGAAGTCAATTCCACCCATCCCTTGATGGTGACTCTGGAAGCAATCCGCTCCGATCAAGTATCTGTCGTCAACCAGATTACCCTTGTACCTTTAGCGCAAAAACATATCAATGAATTGATTGCTGATACGTTACAATGCGATGGTTCTTCGGTTCGCTCTTTAGCAGAACTAATCCTGAAAAAAACCCGGGGTAATCCTTTTTTTGTGAGTGAACTGTTAAAAACGTTATATGCTGAAAACCTGCTAAGCTTCGATTTTATCGATCGCACTTGGCACTGGGATATTGTTCAGATTGAGGCGAGGGCAATTACTGACAATGTGGTAGAATTAATGATTACCAAACTCAACAAATTGCCGTCAACCGCTCAGGAGGTATTGCGTTTTGCAGCTTGTATAGGTGCAGAGTTTGACTTAAGCACTCTATCAATTATTTGCGAGCGATCGCCCGCTGAAATTTTCTCCGCTCTGAAAGAGGCGATTCAGTCTGAGTTGATTTTTACTTTCTCACAATTAGATACTCAACTGTTAATTCAACACTATAAATTTGGACACGATCGCATCCAACAAGCAACTTATTCTTTGATTGACGAGTCAGAAAAACAAGCCATCCATTTACAAATTGGTCGCCTGTTGCTCAAGAATAGTTCGCCCGAAACACGATCGAAAAAAATATTTGAAATTGTCGATCATCTCAATCTTGGGATAGGGGCAAGCACGGCAGTACAGCCCCTACTAACCCATCAACAAGAGCGAAACGAAATTGCCCAACTAAATTTGATAGCCGGCCAGAAAGCCAAAGCAGCGACGGCTTACACTGCGGCGGTTCAATATTTGAAGACCGGGTTAAGCCTCTTAACCGAAGAAAGTTGGCAAACGCAGTATGACTTAACCCTAAATCTCTATCAAGAAACTGTAGAGGCTCAATATTTAAACACCAAATTTCACCAGGCAGAAACATTAGCTGAAGTTATCTTGGAACGAGCAATAAATCAGCTAGACAGGGTAAAAGCTTACGAACTTAAAGTCCAAATTTATACCGCTCAAAATCAGCCACTTAAAGCAATAGAAACGGGTTTAGAAGCATTGAAATTACTGGAAATTTCTCTGTGCACAGGGGAAGATAGTAACGTAGAGCTGCCAACACTGATGGACTTAGAAAGCTTCCCGCAAATGACTGACCCTGCTCAACTAGCAGCCATGCGGATTTTAATGTCTATTTCTCCCTCAGCTTTATTTGCGAAACCCAGAGTTTTAGTGTTAATTATGTTGACAATGGTTAACCTGACTATTCAAAAAGGCTATTCAGCCTTGGCTGCTTATGCTTATGTTGGGTATGCTGTTATCTGTTCGGGAAAAGGCAACATAGAAACTGGATATCACGCCGGAAAATTGGCACTGAAGCTAGTAAATATATATCATGCTACAGAACTAAAAGCGAAAGTTTATAACTTATTTTGTTCTTTCGTTAAACACTGGAAAGACCCCGAAAAAAGCAGTCTTTCTCTGCTCCTAGAGGGAAGTAAAAGCGGACTGGACACAGGAGACAATGAGTACGCATGTTATTGTATTAAAGCTTATTGTATCACCCTATTTTTGACGGGGGAAGGACTTGAATCTGTCGCCTCAAAAATGCAGCAATCCTGCGAACAATTATGGAAGCTTAAACAGGAATATGCTCTCTACCAGACTAATATCTGGCGGCAAGTTACCTTAAATCTTTTGGAAACAACTGCCACCCCATCTCGTTTGCTGGGCGAAAGCTTTAACGAGGAAGAAATAATTCCCCGTTTGCTAGCCACGAATAACCGCACTTTGCTTTGTCTGGTTTACCTCGCCAAACTAAATCTTTCTTACTTATTCAAAGACTGTGCCGGGGCCGTAAAAAATGCGATCGCAGCCGCAGAATACATAGATTCTCTCATGGGATTTATGTATGTTGCTGTGCATAACTTCTACTATTCTCTTGCCCTGCTCGCTCAGTATTCTCCCCAATTCATGGAAAACTTGGAGCAAGTCGAATTAAACCAGGAGCAAATGAAGCAATGGGCAGAGCTTGCCCCGTTCAATTTCCAGCATAAATACGACCTAGTAGAAGCAGAAACAGCGCGAGTATTGGGAGATAATTGGCAAGCAGCAAAACTTTACGACCGAGCGATTAAAGGAGCAAGAGACAGCGGATATATTCAATATGAAGCTTTAGCCTATGAGCTAGCAGCAGAATTTTATCTGGCAAGCGGTATGGAGGAGATTGCCCAAACCTATCTCAAAGGAGCACACTACGGCTATACTCGCTGGCAAGCTAGGGCAAAAGTTGAGGATTTAGAAGCAAGATATCCACAATTACAGGCTAAATCTGCGGGAACTATTGGTAAAAACACAGGCACGAGCATCGCCACTTCTCAGACTACTACAGGAGCGGGTACAGCTTTAGATTTAGCGACAGTTATCAAAGCCTCTCAAGCCATTGCTGGTGAAATTGTGCTAGAGAAATTACTCCGAAACTTGATGAAAATTATGATTGAGAATGCTGGCGCACAGGTTGGCTACTTGTTGTTGGAATCTCATGGTAAACTACTGATTGAAGCATCGGGTGCAGTTGATTGCGACAGCATCAATTTATTGCAGTCAATCCCATTGGAAAGCAGTAACTTACTGTCACTATCAGTGATTAATTATGTAAGTCGGACTCACAAAGATGTTGTCTTAAATGATGCTACTCGTGAAGGTAAATTTACTAATGACACTTATATAAAGGCACATAAAACTAAATCAATCCTCTGCGTTCCTCTGCTCAAACAGAATCAGCTTATTTCCATAATATACTTAGAAAATAACCTGGTAACAGGTGCATTTACTCCCGACAGAGTAGCCCTGTTAAAAGTCTTGTCTTCGCAAGCTGCCATCTCGATCGAAAATGCCCAACTCTATACCAACTTAGAAGCAAAAGTAGAAGAACGCACTCAAGAATTATCACAAGTTTTAAGCAATCTCAAAGCCACGCAAGAAGGATTGATTCAATCAGAAAAAATGGCAGCTTTAGGACAACTTGTGGCCGGAGTGGCCCACGAAGTTAACACTCCGCTGGGTGCAATTCGCTCCTCGGCAGGAAATGTTTCTAAGTTCTTGAATCAAACTTTAGAACAGTTGCCCGCACTTTTTCAATCTCTCTCCCCAGAAGAAGCACAGAATTTCTTGAGTTTACTTCAGCGTTCCCTCCAACAAGAAGCAAGCTTATCAACAAAAGAAGAACGCAAATTAAAGAGAGCTTTGAGAACCCAACTGGAAGAATTAGAGATTGATAGTGCCGATACCGTAGCCGATCGCCTAGTGATCATGGGGGTTTATAATGAAATAGATGCCTTTGTCCCGTTGTTGCAAAGATCCGATAGTTTACATCTCTTAGAAATCGCCTACAAACTTTCCGAATTAAAAAGAGGCATCGCTACTATCAACACAGCCACAGACAGAGCATCAAAAGTAGTTTTTGCCTTAAAAACTTATGCCCGCTACGAACAGTCTGGCGAAAAAACAGCAGCCAGTATTACAGGAGGTATTGAAACAATCTTAACCCTATATCAAAATCTCCTCAAACAGGGAGTGGAGGTCATCAAAAACTATGCCGAAATCCCGCCAATACTGTGCTATCCAGACGAACTTAATCAAGTTTGGACGAATTTAATTCACAATTCTTTGCAAGCAATGGATTATCGAGGCACGCTAACAATTGAGTTAACGACTGAAGATGACCAGGCTAAGATTAGCATTAGCGACAGCGGTCACGGGATACCAGAAGAGATAAAAGCGAAAATATTTGACCCGTTTTTTACTACTAAATTGGCAGGAGAAGGAAGCGGATTGGGACTAGATATTGTCAAGAAGATTGTTGAGAAACATCAGGGAAAAATAGAAGTGGAATCAATTCCGGGCAAAACTACATTTAATGTTTTTCTGCCAATGAGCGGTGTATAAGCAGGTCAAGGAACTCGCAAACTATATAAGGTAGTAAGCCGGTCGGATTTTGCTTGGTTCCGCCTAAGCTGCAATCTACCCCATTGATAGGATTTCAAAAATTAAAGCGTTTTGAGGCCCATAACTGCGATCGAACCGGAAACGGATGTAAAACAGCAGTACGATGGGCTATGCTCAGCTAAGCTACTACCCATATAAGTTTCTTAGTTTCGGCGACTGGGGGAGGGGGAGAGGATGGGGCGAGCCGTTGACTTGTGACCCCGCCCAACAACGGATACAAGCCCCGACAGGATTCGTGGAGAGGCAAAAATTTTAGACCCTTGTTCAAGCTCCCAGATTCATCTGTGGAGTCAATCTAAAATCCTTCGACTGAGCGCTCACGCGGAAGTCTCAAATCTCAAATTAAAATCGACTGACATCTTCAGATAAGATGGGGTCTACTAATATACTTTACTACTTTGACTACTTTGACTACTTTTGCTACTAATAACAATTAAAAAGGAGAAAAAATAGATGTCGAAACCAGTTATTTTGTGCGTTGACGATGAGAGAATGGTATTAGACAGTCTCAGGACGCAGCTAGCAGCAGAATTTGGGAATGCCTACACCTACGAAGGAGCAGAAGATGCTGAGGAGGCTTTAGAGGTAATCAGCGAACTCTATGACGAAAAAATTACCCTTATTCTGATTATCTGTGATTGGTTAATGCCGGGTATTAAGGGAGATGAGTTGCTGATTCGCATTCACCAAAACTACCCCCATGTTATAAAAATTATGCTGACAGGTCAAGCCGATGAAGTAGCAATTGACCGAGCGAAAAAACAGGCTAACCTCCATTCTTGCTTATCTAAACCTTGGTTAGAATCCGAGTTGCTGGAAACTATTAAATCTGGTTTATCTAAACTATGAGTCAACAGGTAATTATCTGTGTCGATGATGATAAAACTGTACTCAGGAGCCTCAAAGCAGAACTGCAAGAGGCTGTTGGCAATGATTATATAATCGAAATTGCTGAAGGTGGACAAGAAGCCTTAGAGCTAATTGAAGAATTGCTAGAGGATGGGGATGAAATTCCTTTAATTATTTCCGACCACATTATGCCTGATATGAAGGGAGACGAGCTGTTGAAACAGGCTCATATAATTTCGCCTAAAACTATAAAAATTATGCTGACGGGGCAAGCAGATATTGAGGCGATAACCAATGCTATCAACTCTGCAAACTTATATCGTTATATTACCAAACCTTGGCAAGCTGAAGATTTGAAATTGACGGTTAGAGAAGCGCTAAATAGTTATCTTCAAGATAAACAACTGGCACAACAAAACGCCCGACTTCAGCAAATGAATCAGGAGTTAGCCGAGTTCAACTGCGAGCAGGCGGTACTGATTGCTAAACTCCACGAAAACGAAAGTCGCTTGACACAGTTTTTGGAAGCAATGCCGATTGGTGTGGGTGTGCTGGATGCCGACGGCAAACCTTACTACATCAATCGGAAAGCAAAAGAGATATTTGGTAAAGGAGTTGTGCCGGATACGAGTTCCAAGCAATTGTCAGAGGTTTATCAACTCTATCAAGCAGGCACAAATCAAAATTATCCTACGGAAAATTTACCCAGCGTGCGCGCGTTGAAGGGGGAAAGTGCTACGGCTGACGATGCCGAAGTTCATCAAGGCGACAAGATTATTCCCCTAGAAATCTTCGCTACTCCAATCTACGATCAACAAGGAAATATTGTTTATGCTATCACCACTCTTCAAGATATCACGGAACGCCAAGAAGCTGAAACAGAACGCCAAAAGTTTATCGAGGATCTCTTTGAGGTCAATTGCAATTTGGAACTTTCACTGGATGCAGAATTAGAAATTGCGGAGGCGACAAGTCGCTTTGTACCCAAAGAGTTGTTAGCTTTTTTGGGATGTGACAGTATTGTTGATATTAAATTGGGAGAAGCGGTGGAGTTGGAAATGTCGGTTTTGTTTTCTGACATCCGCGATTTCACTACTCTCTCGGAACAAATGACACCGACAGAAAATTTCAAATTTATAAATTCTTATCTGAGTCGAATGGAACCGCTGATTGTGGAAAATCAGGGGTTTATTGATAAATATATTGGCGATGCAATTATGGCTTTGTTTAGCGAGGGGGCGGATGATGCTGTGAAAGCGGGAATTGCGATGCTGCATACTCTTGTTGAATACAATCGAGATCGCGCTTCTGTGGGTTATGTGCCCGTTGAGATTGGGGTGGGAATCAATACTGGTTCTTTGATTCTGGGTATAGTGGGCGGAAAAAGCCGGATGGACGGTACTGTGATTAGCGATGCGGTTAATTTGGCTTCTCGGATTGAAAGTTTGACGAAAAATTATGGGGTATCGCTGTTAATTACTCAGCAGACTTTCGATCGCTTGAGAAATCCGGGTGATTATGCAATTCGGGTAATTGATAAAGTTCAGGTTAAGGGTAAGTCTGAATGGGTGACTGTTTATGAAGTTTTTGATGCGGATTTGCCGGAAGTTAAAGCGGGGAAGTTAGCGACTTTGCAAGTGTTTATTGAGGCTTTGTCTTTGTACAATATGAACAGTTTTAGGGAAGCTTCGGCACTTTTTGCGGATTGTTTGCGCCAAAATCCGGGGGATAATGTGGCTCGAATTTATTTGGAAAGGTGTAATTAAGGAAGAAGGAAGTTTGGCAACGGATTCGCAAGGGCGGATGTAACTGATGGAAGGAAGTTTGGCAACGGATTCGCAAGGGCGGATGTAACTGATGGCAGCAAGAAGCAATAAAAGCTAGGGTTTCAGCAATACAGAACTTATGCAAAATTTCTATATGTAGGGCTCCATGCACACCGCACCTTACCGCTTTAGTCCGATCGAGTTTTATGAGAACTTTAGTCCTCACTACAAACCGCGACTCGTTATCGGAAATGCGATCGCCCCGATCGCACTTTAGGATTGTTCGATCGGTTGTTCGATCGGTTGTTCGATCGGCAATTCTATGATAAACTCTGCTCCGTGGCCGAGTGCAGACACGCAGCTAAGTGTGCCACCGTGTTCTTGGATAACTTTGTAGGAAATTGACAGGCCTAAACCGGTGCCTTTGTCGGCGGGTTTGGTGGTAAAAAAAGCCTCGAATAACTGCTGGGAAACTTCTTCTGGCATACCGGGGCCGTTGTCAGAAATCCTAATTACAGCATTGGAGTTTTGGACTTCTGTCCTAATTTTAATCTTGCTGCGGTTAGGTTTGACTTCGCCAACTGAATGCCCTTCGTTGTATTCCTCGATCGCGTCGATCGCATTTCCGATCAAATTCATAAATACCTGATTGATTTTCCCAGCATAACACTCAACCAAAGGCAAGTTTCCATAGTCCTTAATTACTGCAATTTCGGGATAGTTGCCTCTGGCTTTCAGGCGGCTTTGCAGAATCAGCAACGTTCCTTCAATCCCTTCGTGCAGGTTAACTTTGCTCATTTGAGAATCGTCTTTGCGAGAGAAATTTCTGAGCGATCGCACGATTTCCCGAATGCGATCGGCCCCAACCTGCATTGAAGACATCGCTTTCGGCAAATCTTCTAGCAGAAACTCTAGCTCGATATCCTTAATTTTATCTTGAATTGCTGCCGACGGCTGCGGGCACTGCTGCTGGTACATATCGAGCAAATTCAGCAAATCTTCCGTGTAGTGGCCGACGTGAACGAGATTGCCACAAACGCTGCTAACGGGATTGTTAATTTCGTGAGCGACACCCGCTACCATTTGACCTAGAGTAGACATTTTCTCAGTGTGAATCAATTGAGCTTGAGTTTGCTGCAATTCGTGCAAAGTATTTTCGAGTTGAAGTTTTTGTTGGGTTAACTCTGTTTGCGATCGCCGCAAAGCTTCTTCACTGCGTTTCTGCTCAGAAATATCAGTAATTAAGCCTTCCAAAGCTATCAACTCTCCCGAGTCGGAAAACACTCCCAAACCTTGCTCCCAAACCCATTTTAATTCCCCATTTTTAGAAGTAATTCGGTAATTTAGCTGATAGGGTCGATTTTCTTGCAACGCAACTTGTACGGCATTCCACAAAATATCGCGATCGTCCGGGTGAGTCAATTCCGATAGAGAAACTTCCCTAGTGCCGATAAATTCTTCAGGAGAATAGCCTGCTAACTGATAGCAACCTTCGCTGACAAACTCCATACTGCGATCGGCATCGTTGCGAAAACGGTAGGCCATTCCCGGCAAATTGCTCATCAGCGTCGCCAACGCCCGCTGGCTTTCCCGTAGGGCTTCTTCGGCGTGTTTGCGATCGGTAATATCCGTCATCACCGCCAGCATACAGAGTTCGCCGTCCAAATTAATCAACTCTGCAGACAGCAAACACACCACCACCGATCCAGACTTCATGCGAAACTCGCATTCCTGATTGCGAACCACACCTTGTTCGTGCAAACGTTGCCTAAAATTAAGTCTGTCTTGAGGCCTTACCCAAATATTTAACCCCGGTACTGTATTGCAAGTCGTTTCTTCTAAAGCGTAACCAGTCATCGACAAAAAACTATCATTAACTTCAATAAAACGACCCTCTGAAAAAGTAGTAATAATCATCGAATCGGGACTTGAGCGAAAAGCCTTAGAAAACTTTTCTTCCGACAATCTCAACTTTTTAATAGCCTCTTCCAACTGACTTGTCCGCTCTTTAACCCGGCATTCCAATACCTCGTTAGCCTGCTTCAGGGCCTCCTCAGCCTGCACCCGATAAGTGATATCGCGCACCACGCCTTGCAGCCCCATTTTGCCGCCAATATCCATAGAAGTTAGCAGCACTTCCGCCGGAAACTCATAACCGTCCAAACGGCAGTGCCGCCAGTCAAAACGGCAATTTCCCGATCGCACAGCCGTATTAACTCGCTCTTTATAAAGACTCAGAGAATCTTGTCCGTCCGGTTGCAGCGGCGGGCTGAAATCCGAAAGATGCTTGCCGCAAAACTCCGATAGAGTGCTGCAGCCAAATAACTCTAAAGTTGCCGGATTGCAATCCAAAAAACCCTCTTCATCTAGCAGCATTACCGCATCAGTCGTCGATTCGTACAAAGTGCGAAACTTTTTTTCCGACGCCTGCAAAGAAGCAATCAACTGCATCTTTTCCTCAGCCGCCCGCTTTTGCTCAGTAATATCCTGCATTACTTGAGAAAAGCCCTGCAACTTTCCCCTTTCATCGCGCAAAGGAGTAACAATAATATTCGCCCAAAATCGCGATCCGTCTTTGCGAAGCCGCCAGCCTTCATTTTCGTATCGACCTTCTGCCACTGCCCTGATTAATTTTTCTCGGGGCTTGCCAATTTCCAGATCTTCTTTCGTGAAAAAACACTCGGAATTATTGCCGACTATTTCATGCGCTCTGTATCCAAAAATGCGTTCGGCACCCGAATTCCAGCTAGCTACATACCCAGCCGGATCTAACATAAATATAGCATAATCCTTAACGCCTTCAATTATTAAGCGCAGGCGTTCTTCGCTTTCTCGAAGTGCAGATTCTGCTTGCTTGCGCTGGGTGATATCTTCTACAAAACCTTCGTAGTAGAGCAATTTACCCGCTTCATCGCAGACAGCCCGCGCATTTTCCGCGATCCAAATTATTGTTCCGTCTCGGCGATAAATCTGCGACTCAAAATCCGATACGATGCCCTGTTCTTGCAAAGCAGAAACAAACTGATCGCGCCGATCGGGGTTGACGTAAAGTTGATCGCTGATATCAGTCAGACAGCCCATTAATTCTGCGGCGGAATTATATCCGTAGATGCGAGCCAAAGCTGGATTAGCGCTGATGTAGCGACCGGATTGGGTTGTTTGAAAAATACCCGACACAGCATTTTCAAACATACTATAATATTTTGCTTCCATTTGGTGCAGTGCCTCCGCGACATTCAGGCATTCTATCGTTTTATTTCCTAGTTTTTGATTTCCCACTTGTGAATACCCTGCTCTTGTGTATGAGTTGAATATTTTTGGTCTACCGCCTGCTAATTTTGAGCTGTTAGTTAGGCTGAAAGATGGTGTGTCGCAGCCGGAGACGAGTGTGTTTATTCATCTGTCCTACCGGGCTGTTAGTTGTTAGTGGTTGCTGCTGAAAGTTTAGTTGATCGGGTATTTATTTGAGGCTTGACTGGCTGTCACGCTCGCATTGGCACATCGATCTGCCTACGATGCAGGTGTTGTAGCAAAACCCGTTCCTTGAAATCTCCCTGAATATATTAGCAGTTGAATACCCTGAAATAAGTTAGTAGCAAGGATGTTGTTACAAGAATAAAAGGCAGCGACTTCTACAACCGCAAGACTCTATTTTTAGGATTTGGGTGAGAGTATGATCGACTCTTACCCGAAGCAACTAACCCGCCTGCAAGAGCTAAACGCTCGCTGTCCTTGCTGTCAGCCGATTGGAGCTTTGAGATTTTAGATTAAAGAATTGACTCCACAGATGAATCTGGGGTTCTCCTAAAATCTAAAATTTTTTGCTCTCCACAACTCCTGTCGGAAACTTTTATCGGTCTTTGGGTGCTCTGAGTTACTGTTAAGTATTATTGCTGATAGATAATACAGCAGACTGCTGGCAGTTGTACGATCTGGGGTTTGTATGTAAAGTTGGCACAACAATAGGGTAATTGTTGTATCAAAAAATTCATATTCTGCTGCTGCAGGCGGAAAAATTCTGTAGCGGTGCTGGCATTTGGGCAAAAATCTGGGCCCGGGCGCGCAAAATTTGGTCGGCAAGTCTGGTAAAATCCCGATCGATTCTCGGTTTGGCCGCAAAGCTCGATCGAGCTAAATTTGACTAGAAACTAATAAATGACAGATTCTCCTCTCCTAGCAACGCCAGAGTCATCCCCTGCTTCAACCCAGACGGCGGATTCTCCTGTGTGGCCAGCCCTGCTGCAACAACTATTAGACAGACAATCTCTCTCACGCGCCCAAGCAGCCGACTTGATGCAGGGATGGCTAGCAGAAGCTATTCCCCCCGTCCTCTCAGGAGCAATTTTAGCTGCCATCCAAGCCAAAGGCATCTCTGCCCAAGAATTGGTAGGAATGGCTCAGGTATTGGGTTCTCAGTCGCTTGCCGGTGAGTCGGAGAGCGTTTTCAATTCCCAATCTCCAATCTCCAATCTCAAATTAATTGATACTTGTGGCACAGGCGGCGACGGCGCTTCCACGTTTAACATTTCCACTGCTGTCGCTTTTGTGGCCGCCGCCGGCAAAGTTCGAGTCGCGAAACACGGAAATCGCTCCGCATCGAGCAAAGTGGGTTCTGCTGACGTGTTGGAAGCACTGGGAGTCAACCTCAACGCCGATCCCGCGAAGGTGAGAGCTGCCGTAGACGAAGTAGGCATCACCTTTTTATTTGCGCCTGGGTGGCATCCCGCACTTAAGGCTGTAGCGTCGCTCCGGCGCACTTTGAAGGTGCGGACTGTTTTTAACCTTTTAGGGCCCCTTGTCAATCCTATGCGCCCTACAGGGCAGGTAATTGGGGTGTTCGATCCTAGTCTGGTATCAACTATTGCTCAAGCTTTGGACGAGTTGGGGACTGAGTTAGCTGTAGTCGTTCACGGCAGAGAAAAGTTGGACGAGGCGGGTTTGGGTGATGTGACTGATTTGGCGGTTTTGTCGGATGGCAAAGTGGAACTGACTACTTTAGACCCCCAAAAGGTAGGATTGACACCAAGTGCGATCGGCTCGTTAAAAGGCGGAAATGTTGAGGAAAACGCCGAGATTTTGCGGAACGTTTTGCAAGGCAAAGGTACGCCCGCACAAATGGATGTTGTAGCTTTGAATGCGTCTTTGGCTTTTCAGGTGGGAGGCGCAATTCCTATGGGTTCTCACGCAGCAGGAGTTTCTCTGGCTAAGGACATTTTATTGAGCGGCGAATCTTGGTTGAAATTGCAGCAGTTGATTGAGTTTTTGAAATGAAGGAAGAGGGAAGTTCGGCAACGGATTTTGTAACGGATGTAACGGATGGAAGAAGGATGAAGGAAGAAGGAATTTTTTGTTTTAACTAACCCACAATAAAAATTCTTTACTTCTCAATTTTTATTTCCTTCTTCCCTCTTCCTTCTTCCTTCTTCCTTATTGTTAAGAGCGCGATCGAAATTCAATGACATCTTGCTTAATAGTCACATCTTTATTACCAAAAAAGTCGTGACCCAATAGTCCGATATCTAGCGAGGGCGAGACGGCCACAACTACATTGTTAACCGCCAAACCACCTGCTTCAATAGAAGTCAAGCGACCGAGGGGAAAAGTAGCAACTCCGTTGGGAGTTTGTGCTTGCACTGTTCCTTGGAGAACAACGCCCAAGGCTTTAGCCATTGCTGGTGTAATTACTGTGCCACTAGCTCCAGAATCTACCATCATCTCGAACTTTTGTTTGCCGTTAAACGTGACTTCTATGACGGGGATATTAGCCTCTCGGCGTTTGATTTTTGCCTGAAACACTCCCGACTTTGCCGCCGCCGAAGTGGTGGGCGTCAATGCTTCGGGGAGAAAACCGCAGACTGATTGGCTGAGGTTGAGGGTTCGGCCTGACGAGCTCCGCATGAAGCATCCCTCACTTTCTTGAGCCACTGCTCGCGAGGAGTTGGCAACAGTCGCTACTAGAATTGAACTGCTCAGAGAAATAGCTGTTGTGACAACCAGTAACGGTTTGCACCGTTTTTGAGAGTTCAGTAGATGCTTGTATAAGTTTGAGAGTAAAGGCAAGGGAGATTTACTAGCCATAGTTTCGTTAAACGCTGTAGCTCGATCGTAACAGCGACAACTGCCTTTTGGTATAGATTTAGACTTTCGGCCCTCATAAGCTGCTGGCAGATAAATTGCTCGCCGAGAGGGAGATGGAGAGACTAGGAGATGTCGAGGGTGGGGAGTGGGAGAAGTTGCACTTGTTGCTGCTTTTTGATTACCTGTTGCTTCGGCCTCGGGCCTAGGTGGCTTGCTTTGCCGAACCCTTGCACAAATTAAAATAATATCTGTATATTGCCGACTAGCATCAAATCGCTGGCAGTGGTAAGAATTAAACCAAACGAAAGTAATTAAGGATGCCATGTCACTTTCAACTGCACAACCCGCTCTCCTAGTCCTGGCTGACGGTACTGCTTACCGCGGCTGGTCGTTTGGCGCTGACGCCACCGTCGTTGGCGAGGTAGTATTTAATACGGGAATGACGGGCTACCAAGAAGTATTGACCGATCCCAGCTATTGCGGTCAAATTGTAACTTTTACTTATCCAGAATTGGGCAATACCGGGGTAAATCTCGAAGACGAAGAATCCTCGCGCCCGCAAATTCGAGGTGCGATCGCCCGGAACGTATGCAGCCGCCCCAGCAACTGGCGCTGCTCGCAATCTCTGCAAGACTACCTGAAACAGTACGATATCCCCGGCATTTACGGGATCGACACCCGCGCCCTCACTCGCAAAATTCGCACGGTGGGAGCGATCAACGGTGGCATTTCGACCACGATTCTCGACCAGGCGGAACTTTTGGAGCAAGTGCAAGATGCCCCCAGCATGGACGGGCTGAATCTAGTCCAGGAAGTCACCACTCGCGAGGTTTACGAGTGGTCTGAAGCCACGGACTCGGTTTGGGAGTTCAGTCCTACAGTCAAACCTGCTAACGGCGAAATGTGGACAGTGGTAGCGCTAGACTTTGGGATCAAGCGCAACATCCTGCGGCGTTTGGCGAGTTACGGGTGTCGGGTCATCGTTGTCCCCGCTGACACGTCGCCAGAGGAAATCCTCAAATACAACCCGGACGGCATTTTTCTGTCCAACGGCCCCGGAGATCCGGCGGCGGTAACGGAAGGGATCGCGACTGCGAAAGCTTTGTTAAAGTCCGACAAACCCGTATTTGGCATCTGCATGGGACACCAAATTTTGGGACTTTCCTTGGGTGCAGAAACTTTTAAACTTAAGTTCGGCCACCGGGGATTGAATCATCCAGCGGGTTTAACTCAGCAAGTAGAAATTACTAGCCAAAATCATGGTTTTGCCATCAACCCCGATTCCCTAGTCCCCGAAGTAGAAATTACTCATCTCAATTTGAACGATCGCACCGTAGCCGGATTGAAGCATAAAACTCTGCCACTTTTCTCAGTGCAGTACCACCCAGAAGCCAGTCCGGGCCCGCACGACGCCGATTATTTATTCGATCAATTCGTGCAGTCAATGCGAGACAATCAGAAAGTAGCCAGCAGTAAATAGTTAGCAGTCAGCAGTCAACCGTTAATGACTGCTGCCTCAAAAAAACTAAAAACCACTGACCAAAAAAAAGTGTAGACAAAAGACCAAAAAACTCCTATAATGAAGCCTCGACTTTAAGCCATATCTAGCTAGGAGGGTGTCATTCCTGAGTCATTGACCCTGACCGTTAGCCTCAGAGGCACTCGCGAAGTCAAGAATAACTATCAGTTATTTCGCCTGACTGGCCTGCTGGACGCTTTTTCTGAGGCAACTTTTCGGAAGGTAATAAGCAAATGTATTGACGAGAGCCCAAAACACGTAATTTTGGACTTGTCGCAGATAGACTTTGTGGATAGTTCAGGCCTGGGCGCACTTGTGCAACTTGTCAAAAAAGCCCAAACCTTGGAGGGGACATTGCAAATTGTCTCAAATCCCCGCGTAACTCAGACTGTTAAACTGGTTCGCTTAGAGAAATTTTTGTCTTTGCAGCCTTCGGTTGATGAGGCGGTAAAAAACGTCAAGGATGCTTGACGCCAAAGTGGATTAAATTAGCTATCCGGTTCTCAACGCTGGATAGCAAATTTTTATTTTTTTGCGGGTAAGACAATACGGATTTAGCCAGAAGCTGTGACACGCGCCAGCGCCTATCTCCGCGATGCTTAGAGTTTCGGTGGAGGGGCAGTAAAATATGTGTGGCAAACACGCGGAAAAATGGTATAAAAATTAGAGCATCCCGATTTTGTAAAAAGCCTTTTTTAGGAGTGCGATCGTCGCGCCAAGCTTTGTCTATATATCTCGCTTCGTGATCTGACAACGAACACTCCTGTGAAAGCTATAATTGCTGAAGTAACGAAAGACGAAATAAGTAAGTGACTAGAAAAACCAAGCTGTGCGGAAGTTTTATTTAAAAAAGTATGTCGCCGATCGCAGATGACGGGCTCAAACTGAGTCTGACGGATATCAGTTTAAATCGAGTGCATCCTGCGAGGGCTACACCAGCAGAAATAGAAAGGATTTCGCCCGCAGCCTGGGCATATTTGGGAGATGCAGTGTACGAACTCTACGTTCGCAGTTCGTACTTAGTCCCACCCAAAAAATTGCAAGCTTATCACGAATTGGTGGTGGGGCAAGTACGAGCCGAAACTCAAGCGCGTCACTTGCGATCGCTCTCTCCTTACTTGAACAGTACAGAATTAGCAATTGTCAAGCGCGGCCGCAATGCTGCAGCGGGTCGTTCTAAGCGAGCAGATCCAGAGATATACCAACAAGCCAGCAGTTTAGAAACCTTGGTCGGATATTTGTATCTCACCGATCCCGAAAGATTGACCGAACTTCTGGGACTTTTAGATCTTGAGACTTAAAGGATTAAGCAGTTAAGAGTTGGGAATGGGGAAGGATTAATTAACCATCCTTGCACGGCTAACATACAACCGCAAAAATCTCGATCGGCAAAACAGGATTTATCAGTTATTAACTAGCAATTTGAACACAGCAAAACCCTTGCTCCCTCCCTAGAAAATCTAAAATCTCAAAGCGCCAAGATTGCTCCCTCAATCAAGAATCTCAAATCTACAATCTACAATCCATTAGCCTTCAGTCAAAACGTTTTGACCACAAGAAACCAATGAGAAAATTTACCAGACCGAACTCCTCGCGATCTAATTCCGACAGCAAGCCATTCAAAAGCGAAGGCCGCCGTCAGGACTCACAACCATCCTCTGCCCGCTTTGAACGCAAGCCGCGTCCCGAAACTCGCGGAGTAGACGCGCCTCAAAAGCGATCGACCTTCGCTCCGCAATCGCGAGAAATGCCCGTGAGAGCAATTTTCAAACGGAGAGCCGATTCCGACAGCCAACCATCCCTTCGCAGAAATAATACTTTCCAAGACAGAGACAGCAGCCCGCAGGAATCCCGGGGCAATTATTACCAAGACAGAGACAGCAGCCCCCAGCCGGCCCGCAACAATTTCCGAGACAGAGATAGAGATAGCAGCCCGCAGCCGGCCCGCAACAATTTCCGAGACAGAGACAGAGACAGCAGCCCGCAGCCGGCCCGCAACAATTTCCGAGACAGAGACAGAGACAGCAGACCACAGGAATCCAGGGGCAATTATTACAAAGACAGAGACAAAGACAATAGCCCGCAAGAATTCCGGGGCAACCATTTCAGAGACAGAGACAAGGACAGAGACACTCGCCCTGTTGACAGTGCCTCAAATACAGTCGTGCAACCAGACGCAGACACAGACGACATGATTTACGGCCGCCATGCGGTGCAAGCAGCTTTAGAAACAAACCAAGTCCTCAACCGGATTTGGGTTGTCCCCCACCTGCGCTACGATCCCCGCTTTCACAGCTTGCTAACCGAAGCCAAGACCAACGGCAGCATCATTGATGAAGTTGACGATTTGCGCCTCGACTACATCACGCGCAAGGCCAACCACCAAGGCGTCGCGGCTCAAGTATCAGCCTACGAATACCTGGATTTGAGCGAACTGATCGCGAAGGCTAAGTCGGCTTGCGAAGATCCAGTAATTGTGGTGGCCGAAGGACTCAACGACCCCCATAATCTAGGGGCGATTATTCGCACCGCAGAAGCATTGGGATCTCAGGGCATGGTGATTCCGCAGCGGCGGGCTGTTGGGATTACCTCGGCAGTGAGAAAAGTGGCAGCAGGGGCATTGGAAAGCCTGCCCGTGGCGAGGGTTGTCAATCTTAACCGGGCGCTGGAAGAACTCAAAGAGGCTGGATTCTGGATTTATGGTACTGCAGCAGGCGTCGGTCAATCTGTAGAGACAGTCAAGTTCTCCGGGCCCACTGTTTTAGTGGTAGGTGGTGAAGCTGATGGTTTGAGCCTTTTGATACAGCGCGGATGTGACGGATTAGTTTCAATTCCTTTAAGGGGCAATACTCCTAGCCTGAATGTCTCGGTAGCAACGGGGATGGCTTTATACGAAATTTACCGTCAGCGCGGGCCCAAAAAGTTTCACGTACACGGATCGTAAAGGTGGTTGAAAAAAAGAACACAACAGAGTAGTTTATTGTGAATGCCACTCACAATGGAGTGGCACCACACCCTGAACAAGTAAGGGTAGCCGATCGACTGTCGTTACTGGTTCAGGCGAAAGTAGAGGGGGCCTGGCCCCTACGTTCAAACAGGAATTCGACACAAATCTATTTAGATATCCGCTTTAAAGAGGTTTGGATCGGTTCTTGGTAGCAGTCAGCCACGTGTGTGTAAATAACAAAAGCCTAGGCGTGTTCGCAGCACCCTGAAAACACCGTCAAATACATTAGAAAAGCAGATGAAAGAATTCTTGATTAGCTTGCTCAACTTTTTCGGATTGGCTTGGTGGGTTGAAGTTAAAACTTCAGCGCCGCGGTGCATTTACTATTTTGGCCCGTTCTTAACCGATGGAGAAGCGGAAGCTGCAAAAGCAGGATATGTAGAAGACATAGAAAATGAAGGGGCAGAAGGTCTTAGTGTTTCGATTCAGCGCTGCAAACCAATTACTTTAACTGTTGCAGAAGATTTGGGAAAGCTTGGTGATGGAGGGCTGTGGCCGGTTTTGAGCGGTCAGTAGAAGCAGGGGGAATTTTGAGTTTTGAGTTTTGACTTTTGAGTTGTAAATAAAAATCCGGTAACTACGGAATTATACCCTGCTTGGGAGCCATGATAGCGACAGGAAGCTCGCACTGCACTCCGCAAATTATGATTCGGAGGCACACGGCAACGATATAAATTCAAAATTCTTGACTGTTGGGTGATTAATTGCTTCTGACAAACTCCAAACTTAAGACTAGCAATGATCAACTGCTTGGGGGAAATTGTCAATCCAACAATCGATGTCTCCGAGTACCCGATCGGGAATTTCCCATGGGAACAAGTGGGCTGTATTTGGATAGCACTGCCACTGACAATTGTGGAGGTGGCGGGCTGTTTCTAAACTCGATGCTGAGGTAATGTGCCGATCGCCCTCTCCGGCCAACACCAAGCAGGGACATTGAATGTCGCCCAGGTGGAGCAGTCGATCGTATCCAGCCCTCAGAGCAGTATTTAACGCTGTGGTGGCCGTGTTGGAAGTCTTGAGGTAGGCGGGGGTACCTGCCTGTGCTAAGTAGCGGTAAGGGGTGGCGTTATGCTGTTGTATCAAATAGCGAAAGAGCGATCGCCTAGCAAAAGTATCGATATTCCACTGCCAACCGGGTATGGCCCAATTGATAATTCCGGCTAAACCGGTGTAAAGGTTATCTTGCCAAGAGATGGGAGGGTGACTTCCTCGCGGTTTCGCTGCGGATGCAAGTAGAATCAAACCGGTGACTCGCTGGGGATATTTCATGGCTAATTCCAGGGCTAAAATCCCTCCCAAAGACCATCCGATCACCAAACACCGATCGACTCCTAATCTGTCTAATAGTGCTTCTAAATCCACCAGATGATCGGTCATTTCAAAGAAAGTTGAGGTGCGACTGTTGCCGTAGCCGCGCAAGTCTGGGGCGATCGTTTGGAAGCGTTGTGATAGGTGTTCTGTGAAGACGGACATACAATCGCCGGAACCTGGATGGCCGTGCAAGCAGAGAATCGGAAACCCTTTGCCTTTGACGGAAACACTGAGTTTGTGATGCGGCATTTTTTAACTGTTTGGGCGGTGCGTTGTCCCCGCTATAAATTGTATATTCCAGCGGTTAAAAGTTGGGGTTTCGGACAATGTAATCGGCAATTTTAGAAATAGACTGGCGCATTTGTAGCTCACCGCTGCGGCTGTCAATCACAGTAATCACATAGGCCTCGTCGTCAACGCTCATCGCTAAAGTTGTGCCGAGTACCCGAGAATTTTGGCCGGTTTTTTCGCCCAACCACTGAGCTTTAGTTCCTTCCAAGGCGGCAAATCCCAGAGCGTGATCGTACTGGCGGTTGAGAGTTTCTATTAATAGTTTAGCACCGGGTGTTTCGCCGTTGTAAATTTGCACCATCATTTCGGTGAGTTCGTTAGCAGTCAGGCGGTTGCGACCAGAACCGGGGTTGGAGGGCATAATTCTTTCCCCCATCAACTTGAAGTTGACGCGGGTGACTTCGTAGCCGCTATTATCTAAATATTGATTGATGTAATCCGATCCCAAATAATCGATTAGTTGATTGGTGGCGATATTGCTGCTGCGATAGATCATTTCTTCTAACAGTAACTGTAGCGGGTAATTGCGATTGGACCTAATCTTTGCCGATGCGTCTTCGGTGAAATTACCGCGACTGACTAATACTTCCTGATTCAGACTAATTTTTTCTTTTTCGACTTTTTGCATCAGGGCGACAGCAATCGGCAATTTAATTAAGCTGGCTGGACTGGCTGGAGGTACATCGCCCCGCAGGTTTACGCATTCTCTAGAAAGGTTGCAAACACCGATCGAAGCTTGAGCCGACAAACCGCTTTCCCGGGCAAGCGCACCCAAAAAATCAGATTTTGCTTGCTGCACTTGAAAGGTTGCTGCTGTTAAATTTTCCCGGTATTCTTGAGTTTTTGAGGCAGTGAGGGAAGCTAAAAATGAATTTTGAGGAACTTCCTGCAAGTTGTTGAGGGCCTGATGCCAGAAAAATTGAGTTTGCTGCGAAGATTCGATCGACTGATTTGGCTGCCGTTTAGTTTCTACAGCTCGGTTGGCTAAACGGACTGCTTGCTGTAAGTCGTCCTTAGCCCTCTGTTCTACTAATATTTGAGCTTCCACCGCTTGCAACTGCTGTAGCAGTTGTTCTTGAGGATTGGCTGCGAAGGGAACTAAGCCGGAGAGGAGGGTTGGTTCTGGGGACGGAGAGGAGGGTTGTTCTAATTCGGTGATCAGCCGATCGCGAATTTTGTAGAGTTCGTCTAGGGAACGCGGGTTAGATGATTGAGAGAATGAACTTGCGATGGTTAACATCTGAACCAGTCCGATGCCGGCTACTACTGCCGCCATCTTGTTGGCGATCGACAAAAAACACCTGATATCTCGCATATTTAACATCCTCAACACCACCACATTCAATATAAGCAGCTCTTGTTACATCAGTCAAACAGTTGGAGATTTTAGATGGGAGATTTTAGATTGAAGAACAAATCTAAAATCTAAAATCTAAAATCTAAAATCTAAAATGGTTTTAATCGCGCCAATGTGGCAAAATAACCAAGATAAAGGGAGCGATCGCACCAAAGCAATCAACCCCCTTTAAATATTGGGAACTATCTACTTTTTGCGCCGCCGTCGCCAGTCAGCACCCAACCGCTTGAGGTAATCCCAACCGCGTTGGGGCCAGACATGATCGCTACCGATTTTTTCGGCAATCCAGCGAGCTACTTTGGGGCCTGTCCAGTCTCCGCCGTCGGGGGCAGGGCCTTGCAGGGCTTGTCGCAGTTCTTCTTGCTGTTCAGGATTCAGCAAGGATTTCGCAGGAGGGGGCTGGCGGTCTCCGCTGCGATTTCTCACAGAGTTAGGCCCTTCTCGGTTGTAGCGCTGGACAATTTCTTTGGCGTAGTCGTAGTTGAGGCCTACGACTTGGGCTGCTTGTTTGATAGTCCAATTTCTGGAAACTAACAGCAGCAAGTGCCAGCGGCGCGACTCTGTGGTGTTTTGTGCCTGCCGGTAGCGAATTTTGAGTTCCTCTGCCGTCAGGTGGGATTCTAAGTGAGCTTTAGGTGGCATTCCTCCAACGGGGCATCGGGAACTTCTTACCATATATCTTTGGTTTTGGGGATAATTCCGGATGAAATTATTTTCCTGGGGATCGTTCGGGCAAATAAGTAGCTTTTTTTACCCCAGATGCACGCAGCTAGACACTGTTGAGGAAGGACTGCTGTTTTTTTGCAGGTGCGCGCAACAGGAGACCTCGGCGTGGCGGTGAGCGTTTCGAGCTTTTTTGTGAACCCCAGATTTCTGAGAGCCTTTTTGACCTCTGGCACAAGGGGCGTGTATGGGAAAAGGTCGATCGCTATTTTCTTCGATCGCGCAGCCGCCATTAATTCACTCGGATGACTGATAACTTTCAGTAATTTTTGACTAAAAAAGTGTTCTTCATAATCGGGTTATAATTATTAGGGAAGGTGCCGCCATAATCTAATATTTTATTTTCATGCTTTTCTCGTTTCAGTTTATTATTTCCTAAATAATCAGGAGGCGACTAATATCGTAAAAAATCAGCTTCAGATGCTTCAATCTATGTTTTTTAAACTAAATTATATGTACCAAAATTGGTAACTTATTTTCAGTAACTATTTTAATAGTGTCTGAATATTTTTCCCGGAATAAAGCAGTAACTATCTGGGATTAGTTTATTTTTTAGGTCATTTATTTATACCCTAAATCCTGGGTGGCGTCGAAGAGAAGCTGGATTCTAATATTTGATAATTTAGATGACAGAATTGGGAATGACTGATTTCCTAATGATTGTGATCTTGCATACACATTCTTGGACGCAGAACCTAATTATGTAGGGCCGCACTGCACACCTTACCCCTTACTCATATAAATTTCGCGTCAAACCACTTTTTGCATAAGTCCTGATACAGTTGCATTCATAGTTTTTTAAAAGATTAGGTAAAAAACTTGCTCGCTATTTTGTGTCCGGTGGGATTTTGGGAATTTAATCTATTGTGGATAAAATGACCGATCGCGCGATCGAACTTTCGCCACAAAAATAGCGGACTTTGCATTCGGGCTGTAAGTGCGTGCAATTGCCAGCTATATTAACTGTATTGTCTCAAAGTAGAAATGATAAAGGTACGAGCATGGCATCCATCCGCGAGTTGCACCGACAACTGGTCAATAAAGAACGCTCTGCTGTGGAAATTACTCAAGAAACATTAGACCGAATTACCCAGCTAGAGCCGAAGTTGAAAAGCTTTCTGTGCGTGACGGCAGACAGCGCATTGGCGCAGGCCCATAAAGTGGATGCCCAAATCGCAGCCGGAGAGCAAATTGGCCTGTTGGCCGGCATCCCGATCGCCGTTAAAGATAATATGTGTACCGAGGGCGTTCCCACAACCTGCGCCTCTCGAATTTTGGAGAATTTTGTGCCTCCCTACGATGCAACCGTCGTCTCCAAACTCCAAGCAGCCGGTGCGGTGATTGTGGGTAAGGCGAATATGGACGAGTTTGCAATGGGGAGCTCGACAGAAACTTCTGCCTATCAAGTTACCGCGAATCCTTGGGACTTGGAGCGCGTGCCCGGAGGGTCTTCTGGGGGTTCTGCCGCAGCAGTGGCCGCTGGAGAATGCGTCGTGAGTTTGGGTTCGGATACTGGGGGCTCGATCCGCCAACCTGCTGCTTTTTGCGGGTTGGTGGGGCTGAAACCGACTTATGGGTTGGTTTCTCGCTACGGTTTGGTAGCCTATGCTTCTTCTCTCGATCAAATCGGGCCCTTTGGCCGGACTGTTGAGGATACGGCGATTTTGTTGGGGGCGATCGCCGGTTACGATCCGAGAGATTCCACGAGTCTTAATGTCCCAATTCCTGACTACGCTCAAGCTTTAAGACCCAGTTTGCGACCGAAGGGTCAGATTAGAATTGGTGTAATTAAAGAAACTTTTGGTGTAGGGCTGGACTCGGGGGTTAAAGAAGCGGTTACTAAGGCGATCGAGCAATTTCAACAATTGGGCGCAGAAATTCAAGTCATTTCTTGTCCCCGCTTCCGCTACGGTTTGCCCACTTACTACATCATTGCTCCCTCGGAAGCTTCGGCAAATTTGGCGCGATATGATGGAGTCAAATACGGTTTCCGGTCTCCAGATCCCGATAATCTTTTGGATATGTATGCCAAAACCCGCTCTCAAGGGTTCGGTGCGGAAGTTAAACGCCGGATTGCGATCGGCACTTACGTATTGTCGGCTGGATATTACGATGCCTATTATCTAAAAGCTCAAAAAGTTCGGACTTTGATTAAAGAAGACTTTGAAAAAGCTTTTTCTCAAGTTGATGTTTTAGTCTGTCCCACAGCTCCTACTACCGCATTTAAGGCAGGCGAAAAATTTAATGACCCCCTGAGTATGTATTTGTCAGATTTGATGACTATTCCCGTGAATCTTGCTGGTTTGCCAGCTTTGAATTTGCCCTGCGGATTTGATGATAAAGGACTGCCCGTGGGTATACAACTGATTGGTAATGTTTTGCAAGAATCTCGGTTGTTTCAAGTGGCTCACGCTTACGAACAGTCTACGAATTGGCACTTACACCACCCGGAATTGCATTAATTTTGGAAAATCGGCGGAATAGGGCGGCGGAAGTTAGTAATCGATCTTGGCTAATTGTCTGAATTAATCATTTGCCATTAGCTTTTGAGCGATCTCTACTTTCCCGCGTGCTCTATCTATGAACAATTTGCTAGTATTCCTTTTGTCTAAATCGCTAATAGCTTTTGGGATAGTTTTTGCCGTTGCTTATTCTGCTGCTTGTGTATTCCTATTTGTAGCGCAAGGTAAGTTTATCTTTTTTCCCGCGCGGGCGATCGAAACTACGCCAGATGATTTTCAGTTGAAATATCAAGATGTCTCGCTGCCAATTCCAACTAAAACAGGCGCGGTGCACAGCGTGCACGGGTGGTGGATTCCTGCCTCGGAAAATCCTCCCAGCCCCCCCCTAGCAAGGGGTGGAGCAAGAAAGGGGGAGGCTGTTCCCTCTGTTAACACCGGAGACTCGGATACCCCCCCCAGCCCCCCCTTGCCAAGGGGGGGAGCTAGAGGAGTCGGAACGTCCCCGCAAAGTGAGAGACCGGCAGTCGCTCCGGTTCCCCCCCTTAACAAGGGGGGGTTAGGGGGGGTAGTTTTGTACCTGCACGGCAATGCTTCAAATGTGGGAGCAAATGTCGAACACGCTTATCGATTTCATCGATTAGGTTTTTCGGTATTTGTGATGGATTATCGTGGTTATGGAAAAAGCCAGGGCGATTTTCCGAGTGAATCTCAGGTTTATGAGGATGCTCAACTTGCTTGGGATTATTTGGTGAAACAGCGGGGGATTAACCCGAATCAAATTTATCTCTACGGTCATTCTTTGGGAGGGGCGATCGCGATCGATCTAGCCGTGCGCCACCCGGAGGCGGCAGGGTTAATCGTAGAAGGCTCTTTTACTTCGACGCGGGCGATGGTTAATTTCCAAAAAGGGCTGTTTTGGATGTTTCCGATAGATTTGTTGCTGACACAGCGGTTTGATTCTCTTTCAAAAGTCGATCGCCTGCAAATGCCCGTGCTGTTTATTCACGGGACTGCTGACAATGTAGTTCCAGTGGAAATGAGCAAAAAACTGTTTGATGCAGCACCTGAGCCCAAACAGCTTTACATAGTTCCTGAGGGAGGCCACACTAATGTGGCACAGATCGGGGGCGCAGAATATCTGCAAATACTGAGCCAATTTTTAGGTTCTTCAAAGTAGATAAAAGCTATTGGCGGTAACAGGTTAAGTTTGATATCTGTACCGCCTGCTCGCACTTCTAACACTACATATCTGAAGCGGAGCATTTATGGCGATGATACCGTTTAGTAAAACCTTAATACATTCAGCCACCAGTCATTCAAGGCATAGCAATAATTGCAGTAATTGTTCGTGCTTATCGCTGGTTCTTTCTTAACTTCGCAGCCTCGCCGAGATGTTTTTTGGTCTGGCATCCGGGCGCCGCAGAGATTGGCATCTGTGAGATTAGCTTTGTTCAATCTCGCATCCCTCAAGTCGGCCGATCTAAGGTCGGCACCGCTGAGATTTGCACCGCTTAAATCGGCTTCTTGGAGGTCTGCACCCCTGAGATTTGCACCGCTTAAATCGGCATTTCTCAGGTCGGTTCGACTTAGTTTAGCGGCGCTCAAATTACTGCATTTTAAATTAGCCAACTGGAGGGATGCGTCTCGAAGAAAACTCTCGCTGAGGTTGGCATTTTCTAAGTTTGCTCCCCTGATGTCGGCCCTGCTCAGGTCGGCGTTGCTGAGGTCGGCGTCAGCCAAAAAGGCGTTTCTCATGTTGGCGTTGTTTAAATTAGCTTCCATTAAGTCAGCGGCAGTCAAGTCGGCATCAACTAAGTCGGCCCTGCTGAGAGTGGCGCGGCTCAAGGAAGCGCCAAACAAATCTGCACGGCTCAAGGAAGCGCCAAATAAGTCGCATCCGGGACATCCTCTGGTTTCTAGCAGCCGCTTGACTAGAGAGAGATTTTGAGCTTGCAAGGGAAGTGCGGCGCAAAATGGGAGTAGCATTATCGCTGCAGTCAGAATTTTCAGTTTGATTTTGGTCATAGTCTGGGTAAGTCCTGTAACTGCCTTTCATCACCGATTTTTCTGCTGGACTTACGTGCGGGGGACCAAAAACCCGGTTTCCTCGTTAATTCCTCGCTGTCAAACCCAATCTTCTAAGCAGAAACTGGGTTGTTTGCGTAAGTCCTAGTCTAGTGGATGGACGTGAATCGACGGTGTAAGGTTCGATCGCGCTCACGGATATTACTTACGCGTTGGGGATGAAAGCCCGCACATCAAGGCTCCGTGGCAGCGAACGGCGAACGGCCGGAGGCGCTAAATGCCAGGGATTGGGGAGCGTGCGACGGCTGCGACAAGTGACCGACTCGGACAACGGATAAGTATTTGTAAGCGATGCAGTTGGATTTTTCTGCCGAGGGCGATCGTTCTCCGTACAGGCGATAGGTAAATAAGCCAATTGGCTTAGACTCTTAAGACATATTGCTGATGCGCTGCCTTCTCTAAAAAAGATAGCATTTTTGTGTGATCCCCGAAAGAATACCGAGCAAGCAAGTATAAAAAAAATACCTGGTGTCTCGGCGGGTGGGAAAATTGGGTACAGCTAATACTTTCAGACGAGGAAAATAGATGTCCAACAGCATAGATCAACTTGCAGAAGGCGGCAGGGGGATCAAACTCATGTGGCAGATTGCAGACGAGCTAAGTTACACCCGGACTCTCGACAATCGAAATTGTTTGTCGCTGACCAAAACTTACGAAGTAGAAAATCGCAATCGCTCCCAAAATATAAAAAAAGCTAGCGTTTTAGATGGGTTAATGAATTTATTAAACACCTGGGATTGGCAGACTGAAAAACAGCAGGAAGAAGATCTGCATGAAACTTGTATTCAACATATTAGCCTGCAAGTCAACACAGATGTCAATGCTTTAACCCAAGTTTTGTTGTGGTTTGAACAGTTGAAAGATCTATCGCTCTCCAATGAAGTGTGGTGGAACTTTCAGTTGGCTTTAGCCGAAGGTTTCACTAATGCAGTTCGCCACGCTCACAAAAATCTGCCAGTAGAAACTCCTGTTCAACTGGAAATTAGGGTGTTTAAGGGACGGTTGGAACTCAAAGTTTGGGATTGCGGCCCGTGTTTTGATTTTGATGCTAAGCTGAAGGAAATTCTGGCAGCAGATAGAAATAACGGCTTGGATTTAGAGGTTGTGAACGATACTTGCTTAATGCCTACCAGACAGAAAACTGTGGAACAGTCTCTATTTCTAATTGCTGGGTAGCTTGGGAGTGAGGGACAATTAACAGACTGGCACGGTGAAAAATGTGTTAGGCTAAAAACGGTGTTAGGGGAAAAGTTACGGGTTTTGTCTCCACGTGGGTGAGGGGTTTTGAATACTGCCGACCTGCTGCGGCTTGGTTTAAGAGCTCTGGTCTTGGGTGACTCTATAGCGGTTCGATAGAAACGGGTGCATCTGTCTAATTAAATATTAAAAACTAAATATCAAAAGTTAAAAATTATTCACACTAATTTTTGAGCTTTTAATTTATCATAGTATCTGGTCGCTCGCCAATTACTAATGATTTCCAAAGAAACTTTATTTGTTCTGTCTCTATTCCCCTACTTGGGATTTCTCTGGTTTCTGACTCGCTCGGGAAAAACACCCCGTTTAGCTCTGATGGGATTTTACGGCACTCTCGTTTTTGTGGCTGTGACTATTCCCGCCGCAATTTACGCAAAAGTTGCCTACAACGAGTCACTAGCAAATGTCGATTGGCTGCACGGTTCTGCAGAACTATTCTTAACAATTGCCAATATTTTATTAGTTTTAGGCTTTAGAGAAGCGGTGATTAAAGCCAAAGCATCGTCACAGAAGGGCGGCGAGGAGCCAGAGTGTCTTTTAGATGGGGGAGAATAGCCGAGCTCATCTCAGTTTTGTATTTACTCTCCGCATAAATGCTCCAGAATAGCCGTAGTTAACAGTTAACTGTTGACATACCAGTTTGTAAGCCGCCAAACGGCAAAATTTTAGGAAAGGATTAGAATATATGGAAACTCACATCAAGCACTTCTAGTGTCCTAACCTTGGTTTCTTGCCACGAGCTCAACTTGAGAGCCGAGATTTTGGGTTAAGAAAGCAAGTTTCTCAGGTGTTATCGAGAATGCTGCTTTGGGCGTGAGTGGAAACAGACTACCATGTTGCTAAGTTTAGCTGTGGTGGGAATCTCCAGGCCGGAAAAAAGATGAGCTATTGCCTCAATCCCCATTGCCAAAAGCCGCAGAATGCTGACTCAACTAATTTTTGTCTGGCGTGCGGCTCTAAATTGCTACTGAAAGAGCGTTACCGCGCCATTCAACCTATCGGTGAAGGAACATTTGGCAGAACTTTTTTAGCTGTCGATGAAGATAGGTTGAAAACTCCCTGCGCCATCAAACAATTTTTCCCCCAAGTTCAAGAAAAAGCTGAATTAGAAAAGGCAACTGCACTGTTCAAACAAGAAGCTCATCGGTTGCACGAACTCGGAGAGCACCCGCAGATTCCAAGTTTGCTGGCTTCTTTTGAACAAGCCAAACGTCTGTATCTTGTGGAAGAGTTAATCGAGGGAAATAATTTGTTTCAGGAGTTGCAGCAGCGGGGAGCTTTTAGCGAGGAACAGATTTGGGAATTGTTGATCAATTTGTTGCCTGTTTTGCAATTTGTTCACGAGCAGCAGGTGATTCATCGAGATATTAAGCCGGAAAATATTGTGCGGAGAACTCCCCAAACCTTGTGGGCTGCGGCGGGATATAGCACCTCAACTCCTGGTAAAGGAAAAGGAGGGGCAAATTTACCTCAATCTTCTGCTGGTATGAAAGGGCTAATTGTCGCTGAATCTCCTGCTGTACAGGGGAAGGCCAGGGGGGGTCAGTTTGTGCTAGTAGATTTTGGAGTTGCTAAGCACATTACCGGCCTTTCTGAGGCGCAAACTGGGACGATAACTGGAACTGCCGGCTATGCGCCGATCGAACAAATTCGCAGCGGCAAGGCCTATCCGGCGAGCGACCTTTACAGTTTGGGCGTTACCTGCATTCACCTGCTAACTGGGGCGGTATTGAAGGATTTGTTCGATGCTTTGGAATGCAAATGGATTTGGCGATCGCACTTGGCGCAAAAAGGCATAAAAGTCAGCCAAAAATTAGCAACTATTTTGAATAAATTGCTCAAAGATTCGGTACGAGAGCGATATCAATCCGCTGCTGAAGTGTTGCAAGACTTGGTAAATTTTGGGCAATATCCCCGCTCTCAAATCAGTTATAATTCGCCCACCAAAATTGCTATTAATTCGCCAGTAACTAACTCGCAGCCAAATACAGCAACCGCCGTCTCGACCGCGCCGCCCCAGAAGATTCATGTTGTGCCATCCGCTGGCAATCCGAGATTATTGTCGTCTAATAACTGGCGGTGCGAGCGCATTCTCCAGGGCCATTCAGCCCCGGTTAATGCTGTGGTTATTAATCCTCAAGGTAATATTCTCGCGAGCGCCAGCGACGATAAAACAATTAAGCTGTGGAACCTGCAAACAGGTGAATTCATCCATACTTTTTTCGGCCATTCCGCAACGGTTGATGCTGTGGCAATTAGCCCAGACGGGAGAATGCTGGTTAGCGGCAGTTTTGACAGAAAAGTTATTGAGTGGAAGCTGGATAAAAAGGCGATGATTCGCGAATTTTATAGCGATTTTGGTTCGCCGTACAGTCACCGCTACGGCTCCGTGTACTCGGTGGCTTTTAGTTGCGACTCGGGAGCGATTGCGAGTGCCAGCGGCGACCAGAGTATTAAATTGTGGAACCAGCGCAACGGAGAATTGGTTCAAAAACTTTCGGGACATTCTGATAAGGTTTTATCTGTTAGTTTTCGCCCTCAAAGTATGATGCTTGCCAGCGGCAGTGCTGACACAACTATCAAGATGTGGCTTGTAGGTATTGGGGAGAGTGTACGGACTTTTGTCGGTCATTCAGATTGGGTTTATGCGATCGCATTTAGTCAAGATGGCAAGACGATTGTCAGTGGAAGTGCCGACGCTACTGTTAAATTGTGGAATGCCGATACAGGGGAATTGATTAATACTTTGAGCGGGCATTCAGATGCGGTAATTTCGGTGGCGATTAGTCCAGAGCGCGAAATTATGGCTAGCGGCAGTCGAGACGGTACGGTTAAACTCTGGAACCTGGAAACAGGAGAATGTTTGTGCTCTCTTGCTGGGTGCAATCCGGTGGCTTTTAGTCCTGACGGTCAAACTTTAGTCACCGGTGGGGATGGCAGCGAAGTGTTAATTTGGCGCGCGTCTGTTTAGTTGGGCGAGATAAGTGACATACTTGTGAAGGCGCTCGGTGTTAGTGTCAAGTAAGCGACTGGCCCAAGAATGTACATTAAGTTGCGATCGCATTTCTCGAAACACCGCAGCATCCCCGCGATTGTCTAGAGGAAAAACCCAAGCATCAAATCCAGCCGACTTAAGACGGCTAACAGTTCCCTCGCCATCTTGCACCCACAATTGAGGGTTAATGCGAACGGGTTGACAGGAATATTCACCGACAACAATTCCCCCCACCGACACGCTAGCATCTTCTCCCCGATTGGAAAGTTCTTGCAAAATAGCTTTGAGGGAATTGAGTTTTTTCCCGTCTTGTACTTGCTGTGGTGTCAGCTTGACAATCACCATTTCTAAAACTTCCACAGGTTTTGTCGATCGTACAATGTTGACCGGTTGCGCCGCCCAAGAATTTTGTGTTTCCGGTTGCGCCGCCCAAGAGTTTTGTGTTTCCGGTTCCGTCGCCCAAGAGTTTTGTGTTTCCGATTGAACCCTCTCGATTTCCTCTGTAACCTGTACTGTTTCCACCGGCTTGGCCGTGTCTACAATTATCTGAATTTCCTCCCCATCTTTCTCAATTTTTCCACTAATCTGTAAGATAGCATTCTCTACAATGTAAGGCTTCACTTGTTCGTAAGCCTTGGGGAACACAACAGCTTTTATTTGATGTGTCAAATCTTCTAATTGCAAAATTGCCATGGCATCGCCTTTTTTTGTCACTACCATTTTGATAGCGTTGAGCATGACAATAACTGATACTTTACCCTTTTTCTCTGCTAGCTGTTCGAGAGTCACCACATCGGGATCTGGGTTTACTTGCATGAGAAACTTCAGGGGATGTTCTGATACATAAAAGCCAAGCAATTCTTTTTCTAAACGCAATTTTTCCTGTTTGTCATAATCTTGTACCAATTTAGATTTGGGCGCAGACTCATAGGTATTGACCGACTTCCCGAAGCTATTCGTACCTAACAAGTCAAAGAGATTACCTTGCCCGCTTTCTCTATCTCTTTTGCGCTCTTGCGCCCATTTCATCACTCCTTCGAGGTCGTTTACTAATTGCTTGCGGTTGTTTTCAATTTTATCAAAAGCACCGCATTGAATTAATGCTTCTAAAGCGCGGCGGTTGACAGAATGGAGATTTACGCGATCGCACAAATCAGCCAGCGATTTAAACTTACCCCCTTCCTGCCTCGCTGCCAAAATATTTTCAATCGCCGCTTCTCCCACATTTTTAACAGCCGAAATTCCAAACAAGATTTTATCTTTTGCCGAGCCAGTCATCAGTTTGGGAAGCGGTGTAAAAGTAAGTTCCGAGCTATTAACATCGGGCGGCTCCACCTCAATACCCAGCTTGAGACAATTCGCAATATATTTCTGTACTTTATCCTGATCGCCCCTGTTAGCAGTCAGCAGTGCAGCCATGTATTCTAGAGGATAATTCGCCTTTAAATACGCCGTTTGATAAGTGATATACGCATAGGCCATTGAATGGGATTTATTAAAACAGTATTCCGCAAATTGCAGCATCTGCGCGAACAGTTTCTCAGCAATTCTTTGACTGACTCCATTCTTAGTTGCACCGTCGATAAACGTTTCTTTTTGCTTCTGCATTTCATCAGCTTTCTTCTTGCCCATTGCACGCCGCAGCAAGTCAGCTTGCCCCAAAGAATAGCCCGCCAAATCTTGAGCCATCCGCATAATTTGCTCTTGAAAGCAAAGCGTTCCGTAAGTCTCTTTTAAAATCGGTTCTAATAGCGGATGATCGTACTCAACTGTTTTACCGTGCTTGCAGTCAATAAACTGAGGAATCAAACCTGCATCCAGCGGCCCGGGTCGGTAAAGTGCCAAAATAGAAGAAATATCATCCAGACAGGAAGGTTTGAGTTTTTTCACTACATCCAGCATTCCAGAGGATTCTAACTGAAAAATACCTTCTAAATCTCCTCTTTCTAAAAGTCTATAAGTTTTATCTACATCATTTGGTAGCTTTTTGATTCTGGCAAAAGTCTCTTGAGCTCTGCGCTCTATATCAGAAGGTAGCATTTCTGGATCTACAATTAGATTTTGGGTGTGCTTAATATAATCAACTGTTTTCTGGAGCGTTGTTAAATTTTTCAAGCCCAAAAAGTCCATTTTCAGCAGCCCCAAAAATTCCAAATCTTCCATGAAATATTGGGTAATTACAGCACCCTCATTATTTTTTTGCAGCGGTACAAGTTCATCCAAGGGCTCTGAAGAAATTACCACACCTGCTGCGTGAACGCCATAGGTTTTGTTGGTTCCTTCAATGCGAATTGCCATGTCAATCCACTGACGAACTGGGACTTCTGTCCCTGTTTCTTCATTGATGCAAATTGTATTTTCATAGTTGTCTTTAAATTCCTGTGCAGGTGTGTCATCGGAAATCATCACTTTAAGTTTTTCCGGTTTTCCCCGGGACACGGGAATTAATTTTGCCATTTCGTCTGCTTTTTTGTAGGGAATACCTAACACCCTGCCAACATCTTTCAAGACAGCTTTTGATGTCATTCTGTTGAAAGTAATAATTTGCGCTACGCGGTCGCTACCATATTTTTCCGTAACGTATTTAATCATGTCGTCCCGCCTTTCTATGCAGAAATCGCTATCAATATCTGGCATGGATTTGCGTTCGGGATTGAGAAATCGCTCGAATAGTAGTCCGTGGTGTACGGGGTCTATATTGGTGATTTTGAGGACATACGCAACTAGAGAACCTGCGGCCGAACCGCGTCCTGGCCCTACTGGAATATGATTGTCTCTAGCATATTTTATGTAGTCCCAAACTACTAAAAAGTATTCCGAAAAGCCCATCTGCTGAAGCATTTTCAGTTCGTATTCTAATCTTTGTTTGTAGACGGGGGGGATTTCATTTCTGGTGCGGGCTTTGAGGCGTTCTAAGAGTCCCAGCCAGGATATTTCTTCTACATAAGTATCGGCTGTATGTTCTGGGGGAATTGGAATTGTGGGAATCCGAGCTTCTCCTGTGAGCTCGTATCTCGATACTTTATTTGCGACTTCTAGGGTATTTTCGATCGCCTCTTTGATTGTTTCATCATCCAAATGGTCTCGAAACAGTTGCGCCATTTCGTCTGCGGACTTCAGATATTCTGTGCCGCTGTAGCGCATCCGCTTGTCTTCTTCAATCAGTTTGTTGGTGTTAATGCACAGCAAAGCATCGTGTGCTTCTACGTCGTTGCAGGAAATATAGTGAGAATCATTGGTGGCAATTATTTTAATCTTGAGTTCGCGGGCAATTTTGACGATTTCAACATTAACAATCCGATCTTCCGGGGAACCGTGGTCTTGAATTTCTATATAGTAATCTTCCCCAAATACTTCTTTATACCATGTGGCTACTTCGCGGGCAGTATCTAGCTTGTTTTGCAGAATCATTTGGGGAACTTCGCCGCCCAAACAAGCACTGGTGACAATTAAACCTTCGGAATATTGTTTTAGCAGTTCCTTGTTGATGCAAGGGCGGGCAAAAATACCTCTTTCAGGCATTCCCTTTAAATGGGAAATTGTGGTTAGCTTGACAAGGTTTTTATAACCTTGGGTATTTTTAGCTAAAACAACTTGATGGTATTTTCTTCTACCTCGAACTTTTACTTCTATGTCGCCGTTGACGACATACATTTCGTTGCCAATAATCGGCTTAATATTTTTATTTCGGCAAACTTTGATTAGCTCGATCGCCCCGTACATCACCCCGTGGTCTGTAAGGGCGATCGCGGGCATCCCCAATTCCACCGCCCGTTCTGCGAGCTGTTGTAGCTGAGACGCCCCATCTAGTAAGCTATAATCGCTGTGAATGTGCAAACCAACGAAGGACATAGGGATTTAAAATATAAGATTTGAGAATTTAGATTTTACACCATTGGCGTGTCAAAGCGTAAAATAAAAAACAAAGCTTTATATCACTCTTGAGCGGGTTTGCGCTGGGGCTTCTAAAAGTGCAAAAGATGAGGTTGTCGCGCTATTGATGATTGAATGGGTAAATTATTCTCGATCGCGATCGAACTTTTACAAATTTGCTTGTTTCAAATAACCTTCCAAATCTTTAATCCGTTCTTGCGTCACTCTAGCCCTGCAATAACCGTAGGTAGAAGCAGCCAAAGAACCGCCTTCAAACTGCCCTTTTGCATAATCACAATTTTGATCTCGAAATGCGATCCAAGTACCCTGTGCCGCAGTCAATCTCTGCTTTTGTCTACTGCTGATTTTTGCTTGCAGTTGCTGATATACTTGATTGAGCTTTCTGTCTGCGGTCTGAAACTCTTGACTGGAACAGACATTCATCTCTAGCGTGGTTTGAGGACTTTTGCAGTTAGGCTGTTGGGCGACTTGTACGGGAATGTTGCTGGCTTTGCTGGGAAGCAAAAATCCGGCTGTCAACAAAAGCAAACTCGCCGCAAATTTTACCCAAATAGTGCTATTTTTCACTAAGTTTCTCCCTTTTTTAATCTTTAATTTTTCTCGGCTGGCTGAAACGATCGCCAAATCCACCAAGCCGCCGCCCACAGAGTAAAATTGCCGATGAGAGTCATCCCCGCTTGCAGGGTAACAATCCATTCTAGGGCTGGGGAGTTGTCAAAATAGTGCCATGTACAAGCACACATCGCGCTGACGAGAGCGGGCAGCATTGCGGCGGAAAGGGCCCACCAAGCTCGGTTTTGAGTGACTTCGCCGTAAGTCCAAATTAACCAGATGGCGGCAATCCACTCGATGACGCTAGAGATGTGAATAATCCAGGTGGGAATTGACAAAGCGTGCATTTTTTGTATTGTGAACGAAGATGAAAAATTTATCGATAACGAAGATAAAAGATTTATCTATCGGGACTTACGAAACTGTCATATAAAGTATGATGCGTCATACAATTTTAGATTAGCGATTTGAGATTTTATTAGATTTGCGATTTGAGCTGACTGATGACGTAAAGCCTTGAAGCTTGCTGAGAGTAGCATTTTTTTGGTAGTAGGATCAAATCTCAAATATCAAAAAAATCTAAAATCTAAAATCTAAAATAGTTAGATTCCCCATCACAAACCAAGAAAAGAGTAGAAATGCGAGCAATTTTGTGCGGCTATTACGGTAAAGGCAACGGCGGCGACGAGGCGCTGTTGGCATCGCTACTGCAAATGTTACCAGATGGGGTGACGCCGATCGTCCTGTCTGGCAATCCTGTCGAGACAAATCAGCGGTACGGCGTAGCTGCGCGCGATCGCATGAATGCGTTCCAAGTTCTCGAAGCACTCCGCACCTCCGACGCCCTAATCTGGGGCGGCGGTAGTTTAATCCAAGACGCTACTAGCATTGCGAGCCCTTTCTATTATGGGGGTTTGATGGGATTAGCGCAGCGGATGGGCTTAAAAACTGTTGCCTGGGCCCAGGGAATTGGGCCTTTGAAGCGCGAAATGACTCGCAAGTTATCTCAGCGCTGTTTTGCTGGATGCACCGCCGTCAGCGTGCGCGATAAAGGTTCAGCTACTTTACTTGCAGATTGGCAAATTCCCTTTACTTTAGCGCCCGATCCCGTGTGGGCTTTGGAGAATTCTCCCGTGTCGGGTTTGTGGGATTTACCTGCGCCCAGAGTTGCTGTTTGTTTGCGTTCTCATCCTACACTAACTCCCGCGCGTTTGTCAATCTTAACTCAAGCTTTAGTTGACTTTCAAAAAGCAACTCGCACCTTAATTTTGCTGCTGCCTTTTCAAGCGTCTCACGACTTAGAAATTGCGAAACATTTGCACGAAGCCCTGCCCAAAACGAGCCGCATCCTCAGTTTAGAAGACCCCAGAAAATTGAAAGGAGTGTTCCGGGGAGTCGAAATGGCGATCGGGATGCGCTACCACAGTTTAATTATGGCAGCATCCGAAGAATGCCGCTGTTTTGCCCTCAGCTACGATCCGAAAGTCAGCCAGTTAATGGAAGAGCTAGAAATGCCAGGATACTTATTATCAGAATTGCCAGACGATCCTTATTTAATTAGCAAAACCTGGATGGAACACTATGCTAACGGCGACGCCTTATCTCCAGACAGGATAAAATTTATAGTAGAGCGATCGCTCTTTCACCGCGAAGTATTGCGGGCCGCGCTCCAGCAGTCTTAGTAATAGCAGTCTCAATAAGAGGTAAAATACCGTGACAGTCAGTACAGTAGACTTAAAAATTACCTGGAAAAAATTGCCAGACGACTTCATTTTAGAGGAGCAACCTCTGCAAAATATAGACCAGCCCTTACTCGCTGCCGCCTTGCGGGAAATCTTAGAAATCGCAGGGCTAATTGTAACAGGAATATTAGTTGCCCCAAACATGGGAATTTGTGCAACAGTAGACAGCAAGCTAGTTATCAAAGCTCCAGATTGGTTTTATGCCCGCAACGTACAGCCGCTTTCTAGTCAAGAAATTCGTCGCAGTTACACTCCCAACTTAGAAGGGGAAGTCCCGGCGATTGTCATGGAATTTTTGTCAGCTACTCCCAACGAGGAATATTCAATAAAACCAACTTATCCCCCCGGCAAATGGTTTTTTTACGAGCAAGTATTGCGAGTGCCAATCTATGCACTTTTTGAACCGACCGCCGGAGTTATCGAAGTCTATCAGTTGAATTCGTCAGAAAAATATCAAGTACAGCAGCCGGATTCAAACAATCGTTATTGGATTGAAGGAATTGGATTATTTCTGGGTGTTTGGCAGGGAACAAAAGCCGAAAGAACCGGATATTGGTTGCGGTGGTGGGATGAGAGCGGAGAGATGTTATTGTGGGGAGCAGAAATGGTAGAAAGGGAACGGCAGCAAAGGGATCTCGCTCAACAGCAAGCCGAACAAGAACGAGAACGCTCGGAAAGATTAGCCGCGCAATTAAGAGCAGCAGGCATTGAACCAGAAGCCTAATGCAATAATGAGCAACTAAAAATTGCAGAGGGACATTTTTTAATTGCTCATTAACTAAAAAGTATTAGACAACATCGCAAAAATCAATATTTATCTGCGTAAATCTACCTTCATCTGCCCTCATCAGCGGTTAAAAATTACATTCAGGAGACAGCAAAATTGGCAAGAGTAAGAGTGCGGGAACACGTCAATCCCCTATCAATTAGATATCAAGCATCTGCAAGTCCCCCGGATTGGACTAAAATCTATGCCGACTTAAATTTACCGCTGCATTTAGATATCGGCTGCGGCAGAGGACGGTTTTTGTGGCACATGGCGCAAATCCAAACAGACTGGAATTTTCTAGGATTAGAAATTCGGGAACCTCTGGTAGAGGAGGCGAATCTGTGGCGGGACGAAAAGGGCTTGACAAATTTGCACTATTTGTTTTGCAATGCGAATAGTTCTCTCAAACCAATTTTAGAAACTTTACCCGCCGGTATTTTGCACCGAGTTAGCATTCAGTTTCCCGATCCGTGGTTCAAGAAAAAACACCACAAACGGCGGGTGGTGCAGCAGGAATTAGTCAACGAATTGGCAACTTATCTGGCAATTGGCGGCGAAGTCTTTATCCAGTCAGATATTGAGGAAGTAGAAACGGAAATGTGCGATCGCTTTTCATCTCACCCTAATTTTAAACGTCAAAATGGTGGCGAATGGCTAGCACAAAATCCCCTACCTGTTCCTACTGAAAGAGAAATTGCTACTCTGAAACGGGGCGAACCAGTTTATCGAGCAGTATATCAAAAATAATTCTCGCTTTTCCAAACTCACCTTGGTCATAAATGTTATAACTTACATCTTGCACCTTGGTTAGGAACAGGCAAGATGCCTGTTCCACAAAACTTAATTTTCTTGTGGAACGGGCATCTTGCACCTTGGTTAGGAACAGGCAAGATGCCTGTTCCACAAAACTTAATTTTTTTGTGGAACGGGCATCTTGCCCGTTAAGAGAAGAATTATTTCTAGCTTAAACCCAAGACGCCAGCCACATCCTAATTTTCCATTCCATTTGCGACAAAGGCAGTCCCAAATACATAGGCATCCAGAAAATAAAAGCACCCAAAATCAGAAAAATAATTGTTACCCCCATCCCTCGGAGTCGAGTTTGAGGGCTGTGCAGCCACCTGTCAACCCACCAAGCAAGTGCTAAGGCTGCAAACACAGAACAGCCCATATAATGGTACAAAAATATGCAGCGAGTCACCTTCACCCAAGGCAGCAAATTAGCGGCCCAATTAACTATTAAATATAACCCCAGCCACATTTCCGCAGTCGGCGGAAACAAAATCGGCCGCTGCTGTTCTATGGTGTCAACAGAAGCCTCGCTGCGCGTTTGCAGCCACACCAAAATCCGGTGAACTAAAACTCCTATTACTAGCAGTAAAGCTAAGGTTGACAGCCACCAAAGCAATGGATTTCCCATTGCGTGAACGTCAAAAATTGCCTGAGTTGCACCTTCAGGTAAAGGTGGCAAAACCGGATCTGGTTGGGCATTGCTGCTAGCAGTTTTGTAGAAGTAAACTATGGGGCGCAGCATCAAAGGCCAACTGTACCAAGTGGAACAATAAGGATGCACGTCATGCCCGCTTTTAATCCGCTGGTGATAAGTCAAAATCTCCGTTTGCATCTGCCAGAAATTGGGAGTTGGATTAAAGTACAGGTGAGGAATCCAAGAGATGCTGTAAACTAGAATAGGAATAATAGCTAGACTCAAGCAGAGTTCTATAAAATTGAGTTTAGTCAGTTTTTGTACTGGACTTTCGGCAGGAATTAGAGGTGAATCTACCTCGCGGCTTTGTTCTTCATTTCCTCTGTTACCCTGGATAAAACGAACTGCCCAAGCACAGATTAAAATTAGATAAGTACCGAAAAGAAACCACAATCCGTTCCATTTGATAGCCGCAGATGCGCCGAAACCTATTCCGGCGAGTACCAGCCAACGCCAGCGCTTTTTGCCTTCTGCTTCTACGGCTTTTAAAATAAATAACTGACCTAAAATTCCAAATAAAACCAGATAAATGTTGTTCAGCGCGTAGCGAGACTCAACTAAAAACAGACCGTCGCAGGCGGCAAAAAAAGCAGCAAGAAAAGCGTAACTGTGGCGCCGAACTAGCTGATAAGCTAGCGCTCCCACAACTAGGGGAATAAAGGAACCTGTGAGAGCATTCAGCCAGCGGTAATCCCAAGGGGAAAGCAGGGAACCTGCCATACTGTTGACGGCAGTTTTTCCGAAGGGAAGATGAGTGCCGATCCAAATGCCGATCGCAATTATGTACTGGCTCAGAGGCGGGTGAGCGTTGAAAAAGGGAGTTTTGGTGAGATAATTGTTGGCAAATTTAGCGTAGTAAACCTCGTCAAATACTAAGGTGTTAAATCGCTCCAGTTCCCAAAAGCGTAGGGTTAAGGATAGGAGGAACACAGCGAACATTCCTAAGCAAAAAACTAAAGTATATCTGTTGAATTGTTTTTTGTTGGTTTTCATAAAACAGCAGTAAATAGTAAATGCTAGATTTGAGGGCGATCGCTAATTTAAAAATACTGAGTTGAGAATACCGTAAAAATTACAATTATGACTTTTAACCTTCGCGGAGGCAAATCCGATGCGGGCGATCGCGCTTGGAGGGTGCGGCGCTACGTGCAGCGGCGCGAGGGCACAATATGCCCCCGATGTAACCGGCACGCAGTCTGGGAAAGCGCACCTGATAAGCTGCGATCGACTATGATAGCGGTTAACAAGGTCTGGTTTAAGGGATGTTTATGAATCTCAGGCTATGGGTTTGGGGGATAGCTGTAGGTGCGAGTATCCTGCTAGGAGTCCCGGCGGTAGCTGCACCGAGTGTTATAAAAATTAGCCAAGGGGTATCGCAGCAGGGAGGGGGAAACCCGGCGGCGGCTGCTGCTGAAAGAGCCTTGACAGAAGGGGTGCAAATGTTTCAGCAGGGGACGGCGGAATCTTTAAGAAAAGCGATCGCTAAGCTTGAAGAAGCATTAAAGCTGTATCGAGAAGCGGGCGACTCTTCAGCACAAGCTGTTAGTCTCCTGGTTCTTGGCAGAGTCTACGATGATTTGGGAGAAAAACAGAAATCCCTAGAGTATTACAGCCAGTCCCTTCCCCTGTTTCGGGCAGTAGGCGATCGCGGTGGGGAAGCTACTACCCTCAACAACATCGGCAAAGTCTACGATGAATTGGGAGAAAAACAGAAAGCGCTAGAGTATTACAGCCAGTCCCTTCCCCTGAGTCGGGCAATAGGCGATCGCACACAGGAAGCTCGCACCCTCACAAACATCGGCGCTGTCTACTCAGCATTGGGAGAAAAACAGAAATCTCTAGAGTATTACAGCCAGTCGCTTCCCCTGTTTCGAGCAGTAGGCGAGCGCGGTGGGGAAGCCACCACCCTCAACAATATCGGCAGTGTCTACTCAGATTTGGGAGAAAAACAGAAAGCGCTAGAGTATTACAGCCAGTCGCTTCCCCTGAGTCGGGAAATAGGCGATCGCAAACAGGAAGCTCGCACCCTCAACAACATCGGCAGTGTCTACTCAGATTTAGGAGAAAAACAGAAAGCGCTAGAGTATTACAGCCAGTCGCTTCCCCTGAGTCGGGAAATAGGCGATCGCAATGGAGAAGCCGTCACCCTCATCGGCATCGGCGCTGTCTACTCAGCATTGGGAGAAAAACAGAAAGCACTAGAGTATTACAGCCAGTCGCTTCCCCTGAGTCGGGCAATAGGCGATCGCACACAGGAAGCTCGCACCCTCATCAACATCGGCAGTGTCTACTCAGATTTGGGAGAAAAACAGAAATCCCTAGAGTATTACAACCAGTCCCTTCCCCTGTATCGAGCAGTAGGCGATCGCAGTGGGGAAGCTAGCACGCTCAACAATATCGGCTTAGTCTACTCTGATTTGGGAGAAAAACAGAAAGCGCTAGAGTATTTCAGTCAGTCCCTTCCCCTGAGTCGGGCAATAGGCGATCCACAGGAAGCTCGCACGCTCAACAATATCGGCTTAGTCTACTCTGATTTGGGAGAAAAACAGAAAGCAAGAGAGTATTACAACCAGTCGCTTCCCCTGTATCGAGCAGTAGGCGACCGCAATGGAGAAGCTACCACCCTCAACAATATCGGCTTAGTCTACTTAGATTTGGGAGAAAAACAAAAAGCGCTAGAGTATTACACTCAGTCGCTTCCCCTGTATCGAGCAGTAGGCGATCGCAGTGGAGAAGCTACCACCCTCAACAACATCGGCAGTGTCTACTCAGATTTGGAAGAAAAACAGAAAGCGCTAGAGTATTACAGCCAGTCGCTTCCCCTGTATCGGGCTGTGGGCGATCGCCGAGGGGAAGCTCGCACCCTCAACAACATCGGCAGTGTCTACTCAGATTTGGAAGAAAAACAGAAAGCGCTAGAGTATTACAGCCAGTCACTTCCCCTAAGTCGCGCAGTAGGCGATCGCAGTGGAGAAGCCAACAACCTCAGCAACATAGCTTATGCAAAACGTGAGCAAGGCAATCTCACGGAAGCCCTCACTAACATTGAAGCCTCCCTCAAAATTATTGAAAGCCTCCGCACCAAAATTGCCAGCCCTGAACTCCGCACCTCATACTTTGCCACCGTACAAAACTATTACCAGTTCTACATTGACCTGTTAATGCAACTGCACAAAACGCAACCCAGATCTGGTTATGATACCAAAGCCTTTGAAGCCAGCGAACGTTCCCGCGCCCGCAGTCTCCTCGAACTTCTGCAAGAAGCAAATGCCGATATTCGCCAAAATGTCGCCCCTGAATTATTGCAGCGAGAACGCAGTTTGCAACAGCAACTCGATGCCCTTGAAAAACGGCGCGTCGAAGTTCTCAATCGCCCCAAGTACACTCCCACCCAAGAAGCAGAATTAGAACAACAACGGCAAACTTTAATCGCACAATATCAGGACATTCAAACACAAATCCGCGCTACTAGCCCCCGGTACGCAGCCCTCACCCAACCGCAACCCCTAACCCTGGCACAAATTCAACAACAAATCCTCGATGAGAATACAATTTTACTCCAGTATTCTTTAGGAAAAGAGCGCAGCTATCTCTGGGCTGTCACCAAAACCAGCATCACCAGTTATGAATTACCAAAAGCTGCCGCAATCGAGACAACTGCCAGAAAATTCCGCAATGCTGTCACCGCTCCAACTTCCCGAAACAGCCCCAATCAAGTCGCCCAAGCCAACGATGCTATCAGTCAAATGATCTTACAGCCCGCAGCAGCACAACTAGCTCAAAAGCGCCTGCTGATTGTTGGCGATGGCGTTCTCAATTACCTCCCCTTTGCTGCCCTCTCGCTCCCTGGAAAATCCGGTGAAAATGGGAATCCGCCTTTAATAGTAGACCATGAAATCGTGCTGCTGCCTTCAGCTTCCACCTTGGGAATATTAAGACAAAACTACAGTGACAGACAACCTCCTACTCGGACTTTAGCGATTCTCGCCGATCCAGTTTTTAGCCCGGAAGATGAACGAGTCAAAAACCAGTCAACCGCAACTAATCTGCAAGCAATAGAATCAGTAAACCCCGGTTTAAGCCGCTCTGGTCGCGCCAATAACTTACAGTTGAGCCGTTTAAAATTCACTCGCCAAGAAGCTCAAATCATTCAAGCGTTAGTTCCTGCCAATTCTCGCACCGAATCTTTGGATTTTGAAGCCAGCCGCGCCGTCGCAACCAGCCCGAATTTAAGCCAATATAAAATCGTTCATTTTGCCACTCACGGTTTAGCGAATAGCGCTCATCCCGAACTGTCAGGAATCATCTTGTCGCTAGTAGATGAAAAGGGAAATCCCTTAAACGGATTCCTGCGACTTACTGATATTTTCCATCTCAAATTAGCAGCAAATTTAGTAGTTTTAAGTGCCTGCCAAACCGGAATGGGGCAGATAGTTCAAGGCGAGGGCATGGTAGGATTAACACGGGGATTTATGTATGCAGGGGCTCAGCGAGTGGTGGTGAGTTTGTGGAGTGTGGACGATGAAGGAACGGCTAAGTTAATGTCGAGTTTCTATCAGGGAATGCTGCAAAAAGGGTTAACGCCAGCAGCAGCATTGAGGGCGGCACAACTGGAAATGTGGAAGCAGGAAGAGTGGAAGTCTCCCTATTATTGGGCGGCTTTTACGCTTCAGGGGGAATGGCGATAAATTTTATGAAAAAAACCAGCATTAATTCCAATTCCGGGCGAGTGTAAGTCTGGGGAGAACTTTTTGCGGTGAATCTGGATACCAAAAAAAAGCGGCTCCGCTTGTCGCAGAACCGCCGTCACAGAGGATGAAAAATCAAAACTTAACGCACAGCGCCCTGTACTGAAGGTGATTCAATTGTTTTCATGAAGTACAGCTTCACTAACTGCCAGCCGTTCGACAAATACAAAGGCAATTTTTGGAAGAACTGCAAGAATTTCGGAGTATTAGAAGCAACAATTGCGGTCAACTTCTGATTGTTCTTGAGGCAAACATCCAGCCGTTCATAAAACTCTGGGTTGTTCACGTCCAGCATCACGGGGAATACGCGACCTGCTGTTTCGTTGGTCTTTTTAATCACTTCAATGTCGTATTCGCGAGCATCGAGTCCGAGCGATCGATAAAAACCGGCGCGCTGGATATCATTGAGATACATTGTCGCGAACACTGACAGCAAGAAGAAACGGCACCAAAGCTTAGCGCGCCAATCGTTCAACATCTGAGGCTGAGCTCTCATCACCGCATCAAAGAAATCTCCGTGGCGGTTTTCATCTTGGCACCAATTTTCAAAGAATCGGAAAATCGGATAAATCTGGTCTTCAGGATGCGCTTTTAAGTGCTGATAAATCGTGATGTAGCGCCAATAACCGATCTTTTCAGACAAGTAAGTCGCGTAGAAAATAAACTTCGGCTTAAAGAATGTGTAACTGCGGCTCTTTGTCAAGAAACCCAAATCCAGGGACAAATTAAAGTCCGAGAGGGCTTTGTTGAGGAATCCGGCGTGCCGCGCTTCGTCGCGGGACATCAGCAAGAAACCTTCGGCCAGCAGTGGATTTTTGTCCTTGAGCTTGCGTGCCAACTCTTTGTAAAGCAAGAAGCCAGAAAACTCAGCGGTGCAAGAGCGTTCCAGGAATTCAATGAACAACTGGCGCTTTTCGCCGTCGATGTGTTCCCAAGATTGCTCGAACTCGGCATCACGCACGAAGTGGTTGCGGTTGTAGTCAACGCGGAACTCTTCAATAATTGCTTTTAGTTCGGCTTCATTTACCGAGATGTCCATTTTGGCCATCTCGTCAAAGTCTGTTGTGTAAAATCTCGGCGTGAGAATAGTTTCTTTGGCTGGGGCTTTCACTCCCGGCCGCAGTTCTTCAAAAGTGGGTTTTTTGAGGGAATCTACCATATTTTTATTGGATTTCTGCTTATAACTACTCGCTTGTTTCCATTGTCGGGTACTGCGGGCGATCGCGCTCGTGTATGTCCGGCCAGCGCTGGCGGCGCGCTTGCTTTGGCGCTCGGTTTGGCGCTCCCTGTGGAATCCAGGTCTAAGCTGCTGTAATTTCCACGCCCTCCAGTTTACCAAGCTCTCGCCCGCGCAAATATGTTGCTGGCGTTAAGAATTGCTACGCAAAATTACTCATGGGCTTCCAGACAGAAGGTATTGGGAAACCAAATTCTGCCTTTTGTCAGTTTATTAGGTTACCACACAAATAAATTCCCATGTCAAGCTGTTTAAACACCGCATAGAAAGTACAAAATGTATAGAGGGACTCCAATTCTAGAATAATCAGGCAGGACGGTCAGAAAATGAGCAATTTAGGTGTTAGTTACCTTTTATGGGCAGCTTGTTTTTTCGGCCCCTTCGGACTCCACCGCCTCTACAACGGCAAAATTGGTACGGGTTTGCTGTGGCTGTTTACCTTTGGTTTGTTTGGGTTTGGGCAATTGTTTGACTTGCTGCTGCTGCCGAACATGGTGGACGAACACCATGCCAGTCTCAGGGGCAAACTCGGCGTATCTCGCGAAGGTATACCGCTATATCCCAGCAGCGGGGCGATCGCCGCGACATACCCCAAGCCAACTCCAGACCAGTTAGGGGTTAAACTCCTGAAGGCAGCTTATACCAAGAACGGAAGATTATCTGTCACCCAAGGGGTGATGGCAACCGGCGCTACTTTTGCCGAAGTGGAAGAGGCTTTCACGGCAATGCTCAAAACCGGTTATGTGAGTATCGAGAACGATGCCGTAACTGGCGTCGTGATCTACCACTTTCACGAACTTTAGCTGCTGCGGGTGCGTTACCTAGGGGATTTTGTCTATTTTTCCAGAAGCTAATCGCTGACGCACCCTACTACTGGATATTGCTTACCGAGCAGTTGTTGCGGTTTTTCGAGTAAGCATTGCCGACAAAATCGGCTAGAATGTTTGTTTGTCTCTATAAGCAAGCAGAAAGTATTTAGCGTCATGGCAGTCCCTAAGAAGAAAACCTCCAAATCCAAGAAGAATATGCGTAAGGCCACATGGAAGCGCAAAGCTGTAGTGGCAGCTCAGAAAGCTCTGTCTATGGGCAAATCAGTTCTGACTGGGCGTTCCAACAGCTTCGTGTATCCCGGCAATGAAGAAGAGGAGGAAGAATAGAAACGGAATACCGGGCATGGGGCGAACCCGATGCCCGATCGATCAATCCTTTTTTGCTGTTGGTAAAATCAGCATGGCATCGCCAAAGGAATAAAAGCGGTACTGTTGCTCGATCGCTTCTCGGTACAAATCCAACAGCCGAGGCCTTCCAATCATCGCACTTATCATCATCATCAAAGTAGAGCGGGGCAAGTGAAAATTGGTAATCATCCCCTCTACAACCCGCCACTTGTAGCCCGGGTAGATAAACAAATTGGTCGGGCCGCAAAAAGGTTGCAAGGAAAAATCGCCACTGGCGGCGGCCGCTCCCTCTAAAGCTCGCACTGCTGTGGTACCCACGGCAACGATCCGCCCGCCTCTGGCTTGAGTTTCCCGGATTTTCTCAACGGTGACGGGGGGTACTTCCACCCATTCCCCGTGCATTTTGTGAGCCGTCACGTCTGCCACCTCCACGGGGCGAAACGTCCCTACTCCGACGTGTAAGGTGACAAAAGTTTTTTCTATTCCCCGCTGTTCCAAGCGGCTGAACAATTCTTCGGTGAAGTGCAGGCCTGCTGTGGGGGCAGCCACCGCCCCAAGCCTCTCGGCATAAACAGTCTGGTACTGTTCCGCTGAAGCTTGGGAATTTTCGATGTAGGGCGGCAGGGGTATGTGACCGTATTCGTCCAAAAACTTCGCCAGATTCTCATCTGTGGGGATGTCAAACTCTAACAGCCGTCCCCCTGTTGCGTCGTCCCTCTCTATAACTGTTGCAGTCAATCGACGACGATGCGGCATCGTGGCATCGGGAAGGCAACAGCAAGAAGCTGTGGTCGAGTCCTCACAGGCACGGGCGATGGGCTCAAACTCAATTTTTGCTCCCAACTTTAAGCGTTTCCCCGGTTTAACCAAAGCCAGCCAACAGTTGTGCTGCCGTTCTTCCATCAACAATATCTCCACAGCCGGGCCGTTGGGTTTGTGCCCGTAGAGCCTCGCTGGCAGCACGCGGGTGTTGTTCAGTACCAGCAAGTCGCCTGGTTGCAGTAAATCGGGTAAATCCCTAAAAATCCGGTGTTGGTGGCTGCTGGGAGAATCTACAGCCAGCAAGCGAGAACTGTCCCTCGGCACTACGGGATTTTGGGCAATGCGTGAGGGCGGAAGTTCGTAGTCGTAGCCGTCCAAAGACCAGTCCATCTCTGTCATCAAGTGAATTCCTGTGCGATCGATCTGTCAACTGGGTAACAAATTGGGTAAAAACCCCCATCCAAAGTCGGGTGCTTTTCCCCTTGTGGTCGCGGGTATAGCCCGCGAGGATAGAGGTGTAGCATCAGCTTTGCTCATAAGGATCGTTATGGAATACCTCTACTACATCGCCAATACTAGCCTTACTCTGAGAGTCGTGGATTACCTACGCACGGCTCATCATCTTCCTTTGCAATTTATCACTGTTATTCACCAAATTGACGGCTGGGTGGTAAAGGTGAAAATGAGCCAATATTTAACTCCAGAAATGCACGGGGATTTTCGGGCTTTTATGAACGAACTCGGGATTCCTTACGATCCTGAAATTCGCTTGCAAATGGCGCTTTGGAGCTTGGAAACCGGACAGTCGCCGCTTAGCGTGATGCGCCGCTACCAGGTGGCAGTGGTTTGTCACGGCAGCCCTGACCGCAAAGAAATTGAAGCGTTTCGCCAGCAGTTTGTCAAGGGTCTGGGATATTGCCCGGAAACTCTGGCCTAGATTGCTACGCATATAAATTAACTTTGACACTCTCCGGGAATCAACGCCACGGAGATTCTTAAGACCACAACTTTAGTCTTAAAGGCGCTGACAAGTCGCCTCTACTGATTCCGCTTAGATCAAGTCCAAGCATCATCGCTACTTTTCTGCCAATATTCGCAGCGCCGTTGCAATCTGCATTGATTAACCAGCCTTGAGCCGTCCGGTACAGACCACGCTTAACCCGCTTGCCGCTTGCATTCCACCCTTCAGGTTTTTCGCCGAATGTAGGTAGAAAATCATTATCGACAAACGAAGCTTTAGAAGAATATGATTCTTCAGTCTCAACAAATTTAATTCCGTACTGCTCACATAACTGAGCGATTCGGTCTTTTAGCCTGCCTGTGGGAATTTGCACAAACTTTTGGTTAGTCTTTTTCCCCATATTGGCAGAGTCTTTCTGTCCCTTGTTCCAACCAAAAACAACTGTACCGATTTGGTTGTTTAAGCAGTGCTGAATTACTTTTCTTGCAGCTTTGTTAACGGCATCTCGCATTTGGCGATTACGTTTTTCAGTCAAGCTTGCAAGCCGTTTAGACCAGTAGCCGTTAGCTTTCCCTGACCTTAGAGAAGCAACCCGTTTATTGTATCCCTGATTGATGGATTTAAGGTGCTTGCCATCAACAATAAAGCTAGTGCCTGTATTACTTATGCAGGTTAGCCAGTTATCTATTCCGTGGTCAACAGACAGGCACTTAGCCGGGTCTACATTTGCTTGGACATCCTCTGTTTTGTAAACCAATTCCAAGTAGAAGCAGCCGTTACGAGGAAGAATTCGATACTCTCTAATTGCCTTAAAATCCAGATTCGAGGGCATTGGCAGGAAAAAAGAATCTAAACCAAACCACGCTTTTACTTTGCTTCCAAGTGGGAATCGAAGCATTCCCTCTTTGAGCTTTACCGACCGTCCTGTGAATGTCACAAGTGCCATTCCGCTTTGACGGTATCCTGGTAGTTTGGGACGTTGCGTAACCATCCCATTCTTAATACCTTTGAGTAGCCCCAAGAAAGATTTAAAAGACTCTGCTACCCCCGTTAGGATTTGCTGAGCTGTATCCGAATAGAACGCTTTGTAGTGTAGATTCTGATTCTCGGTTCCCAAAACCTTGTGTAACTCTGCACGGTTCGGAATTCTGCCAGTTTGGAAATATAACTGACGAGAATAATAAATGCCGCAATTAGATAGCTTTGCCGACTCAGAGCAAAGATATTCAAGAACTGCTTGAGTATCTTTATCCGACTTGATTAAAATTTGTTGGCATCCAAACATTGTTTCATCCTCCTATAATATTGTACAGAAAAACGCCGGATAATCAATGAAAAAACGTCTAGATTTTCGGGTCGAGGAATCTGAGTTTGAGATTCTTGAGCAACACTGCAAGATTGGAGTTTAGACTAAGCAGGTCAAAAAGTGCGCTCGCTGTTAGACTAGCGAACAGTTATCAAGAACGGCAATGGTC
>NZ_JAUBRO010000121.1:0-3305 GCF_036701945.1 Microcoleus sp. MON1_C1
CACTTGTTCGTAACTCATCAGTTTTTCCTCTCAATCACCTCACTATTGCCCTTATTGGGGACTTTTGCAAGAGGTCTCTTGTAAAGAAATAATTGAATCCTCTAAAATCATTTTGGTATCCTGTGTTTTTTGAGAACTTTAGCGGGACTGACAAATGAAATGCCCTGAGAAGAAGAGGTACTAATCATGACAGCTTCAATGACAGGTTCATAAACCGTTTTCTGTGCAACCCACTCCACAATAAAGTTTGCACCTGAGCCTCCCCTTGTATCATCTGCTGCAATGAAAAAGTCTGTGGAAGCAAGCGGCTTGAGTTCTACTGGACTCTTAATGTCCTGCCTAATCAATTTCCCATCAGTATCGTAGTAACGCACGGAAGTAATAATAATCGAATTTGTCAGATCCGTATTGCGGATACTGAGGGTGGCTGACAAATTCATGACTTGATCCTGGCTATTGTAGTGATAAATATGTGAGTAAATAGGGACATATACGGTTTGTCCCATCACAAGTTTGGTTTTATCTAACGTGACTGCTCTGAGTGAGGTTTCACGTTTTGTATCAGGTTGTTGCCTTTGTGAGGTAGTTTGGTCGGAACAAGAGGTAATAATGACGATCGCGGCGATCGCCCAACCAACCCAGAAATCCTGTTTCAGCTTCATCGGCAGTCATCCAAATACACCACATAAATTGCAGTTACGTCTACAACAGAGCGAACCGTCTCCTGTAGACTAAAACCGTAGTTAATCTGTCAATTTCTATGAGGAAAGCAAGTTTATCCGTTAAATTACCCGTTGAGAACTCTATTTTTTAACGGGCCAAGCCACAGGCAAGCTGGTATGTGTCAACGATCGCAATGCTGTTCCCGAGTTTTAATAAATGTTGGGCTAACCCCAGCCGCATCATTCCGGCTCCACCAATTAATACTTACAGGATTTATTGTCACCTCAAAAACAAACATTATAGAACTACATACTACAAGCATTTCTCTTCCTTGAGGCGGCTTAGTGATAAGGTTTGAGCGGCAGTTCAACCTGGAACGTTGAGCCGAGGCCCACTGCACTCGTCACCTGTATTTGTCCGCTGTGTGCCTTGACAATTTGTTGGACGATCGCTAACCCCAGACCAAAGCCTCCACTCTCCTGCGAGCGCTCGGTGTCTACTCGATAGAAGCGATCGAAAATATAGGGTAAATCCGCTTCTGGAATACCGATTCCCGTATCGATTATCTGAATGACCGCCAAATTGGAATGAAGAACTAGCCGTATCTTTACAGTTCCGCCAACGGGCGTATATTTACAGGCGTTGTAAAGCAAGTTTTCGACTACTTGCCGCAGCAAATCAGGGTCAGCCAATAATTCAATCCGTTGTTCCGGTGATTCGCAGGTCAGTTTGATATTTTGGGCTTCTGCAAGTGCCAGAAACTGGGTTGCTAAATTGCTCAGCAGCTCGTTGAGATTGATTAACCTGAGCGATTCCGGCGCAAGTCGCCCCTGATGACGAGCCAACAGCAGTAAATTATTCACGAGTGCTCCCATTGATTTTGCGCTATCTACAATGTTTTCTAAGGGAGGATGGTAACGTGAATCATCAGCCGCGATGAGCAACCCAAGCTGGGCATTAGTGAGAATGGCAGACAGGGGCGATCGCAACTCGTGAGAGGCATCGGCTGTAAAGCGCTGAAGCTGCTGATAGGCTTGGCGAATCGGTTGCATGGCCAGCCCACTGAGAAACCAACCTGTGAGGGCAATTAAGCCCAGTGTCAGCGGGACAGCGAGAGTTAGCACGATCAGAAGCTCAGTGAGCCTGTTTTGAGTTTCTGTCAGGGGAGTTGCAACCTGAAGATAACCGAGTACCCCAGTTCTACCTTCAACGGGTAATGTCACCTGACGCAGCCAGATTCCTTTTCCCAAAAGTGGATCGGTCGATCGAACTGTGAGATAACCAAAGGGCGTATTTAACTGCTCTGGGGAAGGAGTCCCAAAAAAACGAACGAGCCGCCTTTGTGCGTTATACCAGCGTACATAAATCAGATCTTCTGCAAGGGGATGAGACCCACTGCCTAACAAGGGGACATGACTCAGATCGACCTGGTTCTGGTTTTTGCGAACTTCATAATGTACGCTGGCAGCCATGACTCTAGTTTTGTCATAGAGGAGTCGGTCAAGCGCTTCTAGTTTATCTTTTACCTCAAGCTGGTAAATCACCCCAGCAAACAGCACGAGAATGCTTCCCATTGAGAGGGTGAACCAACGAGCCAGATTGCGACGACTTTGATTAAACATGACTTGCCTTCACAATCATCACTTGAGAGGGGAAGTGAGGCGATAACCCATACCGTAAATGCTCTCAATCCAGTCTGCCGATCCTACAGCCTGCAAGCGTTGGCGGAGTTTGCGAACTAGAACAGTGATCGCATTGCTCTCTGGTTCAGTCCCCCATTCCCACACCGCTTGTTCAATCTGATGTCGAGTCAAAACCTGTCGAGGATGACGCATAAAATACTCCAACAACTGAAACTCGCGACTGGAGAGGGAAACGGTTGCACCTTGTCGCTCAACGGTAAGAGTATCGAGGTGGAGGTGTAGATCCTCAAGGTTGAGCGTATCTCCTTGCCAAAGGGGCGATCGCCGTCTTAATGCCCGCACTCGTGCCATGAATTCCACCAAATCGATCGGTTTCACCAGGTAATCATCTGCGCCTGCGTCCAACCCGGTCACTTTTTCAGGCGTGGTGTCTCTTGCCGTGATCATCAAAATCGGCGCTGTTTTCCCTGCTGCTCGATATTGACGACAGAGATTTACCCCACTGATATGTGGCAACATCCAGTCCAAAATCAACAAATCATATTCTTTTTCTGATAAGAGCCACTGTGCCGTCTCTCCATCTTTTACCCCATCCACGCTATGTCCTGCTTGAGACAGCACTGTTTGCAGCGGCATCAGTTGCTTTGGGTCGTCCTCCACAAGTAAGATTCTCATATATTTCTTTAATTTGGTTGATAAACATCGATCTGCTGATGAAATTTACCTATTTTAAGCATGAATCTACAAATGCCAACACTTGCTTTTTTTATATTGGCGGCTCTAGGAGAAATCTCTGGGTGTTACGCTTTCTGGGCCTGGGTGAGACTTGAAAAGAGCATTTTGTGGGTTGTTCCAGGCATTTTAGCTTTAATCTGTTTTGCGCTTTCTCTAACTCAAGTCAATGCCTCAAACGCTGGAAGAGTATATAGCAATCCTAAATCATTATCATGATTGTGATACAATTATATACAATACTTGATTTTGACAATAAAAAGATGA
>NZ_JAUBRO010000122.1:0-3237 GCF_036701945.1 Microcoleus sp. MON1_C1
CTACGGTTATTGCTGCACTATCTGAAATATCAAACTATTCCTTTACCGACTTAAATCATTACCCTTTCAGCAACGCCCAATAAATAATTACCAATCTGGCGGCAAATTGTAATATTCGAGAGTTGATGTATCTGCCAGCAAATCTTGAGTTTTTCTGTCAATTTTAATCTCACCATCCGCCAAAACTAACGCCCTTTGAGTCGTTTTCCCGATCCAATTCAAATTGTGAGAAGCGATCAAAATTACCTCGATCGGCAATTGGGACAAAACCTTAGCCAAGTGACGCCGCCACGAGGGATCGAGTCCGTTAGTCGGCTCGTCTAAGATTAAAATTGCCGGCTCTAATGCTAAAATTGCGGCCAAGGCTGCTAACCTTCTTTGACCTCCCGAAAGTTCGTGGGCCGAACGGTTGGCAAATTCTACTAAACCGAATTCGTCTAATAGGGCTAAAGCTCGCTCGCGCGCAACTCCCGGCGGCACTCCGTAATTGCGCGGCCCGAACGTTACATCCTCCAAAATTGTCGGCATAAATAGCTGGTCGTTAGCGTCTTGAAAGCAAAATCCAATCTGCCTGCGCGCCTGCGATAAAGTCGCCTCTTCCAGCTTTTTTCCCTGCACTCTAATCTCGCCGGATTGAGGCATTTTTAATCCGATCAAGTTTTCAAGCAAAGTGCTTTTACCAGCACCTGTCAGGCCGAGTAGAGCCACTCTTTCTCCGGGGTGCAAAGTAAAAGAAATTCCCCGCAATACAGGCTTTTGCTCGGGATAGCCAAATACTAAGTCTTGCACTTCGATTGTTGGCGCGGATTTGAGATTAGTCATCCGATTTTAGATTTTAGATTTTAGATTTTAGATTGAATAATTTCTACTCGTTCCCAGGCTTTGCCTGGAAAAGCAGCTCGGGAGGCTCTGCCTCCAATTTCCCTCCGCAAGAAGCGAGGCAGAGCCTCTGGACATCGGTTCCCAGGCAGAGCTTGGGAACCAGTTAATTACCCCTTCCCCATTACCCATTCCCAATTACCGTAAGAAGCTGTTGTTAATCCGGCTACTATTAAAATTGTTATTGTCAGCCAGAGTCGCTCTTTTGGTGTCGATTTCGAGTCGGCGGGCAAACTTCCTTGATATCCGCGAATTAGCATGGCTGCGTGTACTCTTTCTGCCCGATCGAGACTTCGCAAATAAAGTGATCCGATCATGGAAGCACTGGCGTAACGCAGCCATCCTCCGGCGCCGGACAAGCCTCGGAGTTGGGCGGATATTTTCATGCGGTTGACTTCTGCCAGCAGGATTTCTAAGTATTGTCCCGTTAAAAGTACAATCTCTTGCAAACCTGCTGGTAGGGGTAATCCTTTGAGGGCGATTCCGAAACTGTGGGGTGGCAAAGTTAGCAGGAAGCTGTTCATAATTAGCAGGCAAATTAGGGAACGCAGCAACAGAAAACTGGCGCGTTCCCAACCTTGGGGCAGGACTAATAATGAGAGAAAAAGCAATTCTGCTCCCAACAGTTGCGCTAGGGTTCGCACCGGCGCCCTCAGCCAAAATGACCAAAAAAGTGCGATCGCCCCATAGATTCCCAGCCACAGCCAAGCGCCTGTCTTCATAAAACCAATGCCGATGACAATTGTCAAAGACAGCCGCAATCGAAAAGGTATGGAGAGTTTAGACATCTTTAGGTTTTACCACCAACTGAGCAATACCAAAGGCCGCGCCGAAGCTGAAGGCAGACCCTAAAAGTCCAGCAATGCTAGTACCAATAGGCTGTTCTTCTAATCCTTTAACTGTGTAATCGGCTAAAGGAGTAGGATTTTCGATCGCCACAGCTTCTTTATCTTTAAAGCCGTATTTTTCGGCTACCGCTTCTAACCCGTCAGGCCAACTTGAAGCGAACAGCGAAAGCACCCCCGAAATTAATAACACCCCGATTACTGGCACTACCCATTTCTGCAATTGTGGCTGTTGTCCCGGCAGTAAATCCGGCCGCACTTTGACGAGATAAGTTAAAACGCCACCTGTAATTAGCCCTTCGCCAATCCCAATTAAAATATGTACGCCTACCATTGCTGGCAATGCGATATTGAGCCCTACTGTTCCAGAAATTGCCAATTGGATCGCCACACAAATCGAAGCAGCCACAACGCTAAGGGCGGCTGCAATCCCTGCTGCTAGCGGCAAACGATTTCTGGAACCTCCCAACAGTCGCTGCAACGGCTGCAACAGCCACCAGCCCACCCAAATGCCAACTAGCCCCATGTTAAAAATATTGGCTCCCAGGGCGGTGATGCCCCCGTCGGCAAACAAGACGCTCTGAATTATAAAAACTGTGCTCATCGCTAAAGTTGCCGCCCAAGGGTTCCCCAAAACCACGGAAGCTAGCGCCCCTCCTAACAAGTGGCCGCTGGTGCCTCCGGCTACGGGAAAGTTGATCATCTGGGCTGCAAACACGAAAGCTGTAGTTAAGCCCATGATTGGGGCTTGTCGGAGTCCAAGACTGGCGCGGGTTCGATTCAGGGCAACAGCAATTACTGCTGCACTTGCTATGCCGGTGGCAACGGCTACTGGCGGTGAAAGGAAACCATCAGGTATGTGCATCGATCTATCCCAAACGAGAGAACTTCCAACTCTTTAGTCAACTATTTTTTACAAAAATTTAAAACCCCCTCTGGGGGCATTAATGCGATCGAGCGATCGGGGGATTAGTGGCGGGCGATCGCTTATTTGATATAGATTAGCGCCTCAGGGGCAGAATTTTGAGGATGATAAATTTTACATTAAATAATCCTGAAGATTTATTCGGATATTTTACCCACCACCCTCACATTGAAGCTTTTTGATAAAAATTATCAATATTTGTTTACAGATTAAACTGCAAAATTGTATTCACCGTCAAGCTCAAGCAAGAATATTAAAAAACTATAAAGAATACACTGAAAATATGTCATTGGTTTTATTTTTACCTCTTGAGAAGAAATAGCATTAAGTTTTTGACGACCGCAACAGTGAAATTAGCAGATAGCTAGTCACAGCCAAAGTATTGCGTTTATAGAAACTAAAAAGTCCGAATTATTGCTAGTTCATATAGTTAGCAGTATGTTTGCGGTTGTCGATCGCGCCAATGTGCGATCGGCTCTGCCCGCACGAGCTGCATTATCCAGAAACTCAAAATATAGCAATCCTATATGAATTGTGAAAAGGCATCAAATCTTTTCAAGTTAGGAAAATTGAAAAGATTATATTTAG
>NZ_JAUBRO010000123.1:0-3233 GCF_036701945.1 Microcoleus sp. MON1_C1
TTTTGGCAATTCTCTGTTTATTATGCTTTTTATATTTTATCACATGGGTGTTCACAAATCAATTAGGATTGCTATAGTCTTATTGTTATACGAAGAGTGCGATCTTGGGAAAGGGCGATCGAGCAGTTTGCGGTAATTTATAATCACAGCAATTATTAAAGCCCAATGCGGTGTAGTTTGGTGAACAAAGCTTTACAATCTACTTCAAAACAAAATTCTGTATGCTGATTGACCAAAACAAAACAATTGTTCTCCAATTCTACAAAGCGTTCGACGATCGCAAAATAGAACAAGCCTTAGAACTTCTAGCGCCGAATTTTATTGCTCGCATGGCGGGAATGCCGGAGCCATTGGACGGGGAGGGGCTCAAGCAATTCGGGATGTCATTTTATCTAGCTTTCAGTCAGGGTAAACACGTTTTTGATGAGGTACTGGTTGCAGGCGATAAAGTAGTGACGTGCGGAACCTTCACCGCAACACACCTTGGAGAATTTCAGGGTCTGCCGCCAACGGGCAAACAAATCAGCTTGGCGATTATGCACATTGATCGATTCGAAAACGGCAAAATCGCGGAGCATTGGGGCCAGGGCGATGCACTTGGATTAATGCAGCAGTTAGGGATTGTTTTTTTGCCGGGCCCAAAGTTACTACCGCACATTTTGAGAGGTGCTGCGTCCAAACTGTTTAAGAAATCCGCTCAGAAATAAGATTGTCAGAGCTTGTAGTTGACACCTGCAGAACAAATCACCGTAAGAGTTACGTCGCGATCGCAATACTCAATACCCAATACTTCAAAATTACCTGCGGGCGATCGCCAAATGAATCTCGTTAATCGATCGAATTCATCTTAACAAGATTTAACTTTTAAAAGTATCGGGAACAGGCAAATGTAGAAGACAATGGTTTAGTTTAAATTGATTGTGGCGCTCATCTTCAGGTGTGAGCGCGCGAAGGAGGAGTTTATGGGCATTCAAAACCCATCGGTCAGACGGAAAAAGTGCCTTAAATTTCTGGGTGGTTCGGCTGTTGGGTTGGCGGGACTGCTGGCAGTCTGGATTGTGGGTGGCAACTATATCGCCTCTGTGCATGAAAAAGAAATCGAGCAGGATTTAGCAGCTTATGCCCAACGGTTTCCCAAAACAGAGCCGAATAATGCGGCGTTGAAGTTGGCTGCGTCCCTCGCTAAAGTGGGGATCGGTGGAGCCGGGGCAAGTTTCTATTCTGTCGATCGCTCCATCGAGTCTAGGGCTGATTTTAGGTCTTCAGAGGACGATCGAAAGGCATTTGAAGAAATCAGACAAGAATTAACTCAGTACCTAAACGCTGAGATTTCCAAACCAAACGATACCGTAAATCCACCTTCAGAGAAATTACAGCGGTATCTCGCCTCCCGGCAAACGGCTTTAGCAGAACTTCGCCAGCAGGTTTTAAATAATGAAGTACCGCACTGGGGAACAGATATTACCTGGATTGTGGAAGGAGATGTGACGGCTCCCCTACCCGCTTATTTAGGGCAGGTTAATTTCCAACGAGTTTTAGCCCTAGACATTCTAGAAAAATACCGTCAAGGTCAGACGGAAGCAGCAGCACAAATGCTGGAAGTATCCTGGAAAATCAACCAGCCTTTAACAGAAAGCCCCCTCCTAATCCCTCAACTTGTGGCTTTGATTGTGGCTAAATATCCAGCAGGGGTGATGCGGAAAGCCGATCGCCTTCCCGCCCAGTGGCAGCAGCGCTTGCTGGAACACGATTACCGCGAGTCGATATCGACATCCTTGCAGGGAGAATATTTGTCTAAGTTCAAATTTTCGCAAGACTTCGTTTGGAAATACTCGTGGTCTTCGATACTAGAAGCATCAGGCGCTTCTAGTGATGAGGGAATACTTTCACTATTTCAGACATTTCCGAGGGAAATTAACGATCCCCCAACTTTACAAGAAAAAATCTTAGACTGGACTTTATCTCATGTCCTGGTGTGGTTCAAGCCGGCGATCAAACCTTATGTTCGCTTTTGTGCGATCGATACTTATCAAGTCTATAAACGATCGCTTGCAGCATCTCGCCAGCAGAATGTTTGCACTTCTGATTCAGTCACGGCAAAGGACTTCGCGTGGTGGAATTATATAGGTAGGACATCTACAAATTTACCCAGCCAAACCAGTAAAGCAGCCAAATCTATGCTGGATTTGGAACTGACTCAGAAAATTCTGCAAGTCAAAGCACTAGCAGCCAAAACCGGAAAATGGCCGCCATCGGTTCCCGAGATGAAGTCATCTATTTGTCCGGGGTCAAAATGGCTGTATCGCGTTGCTCCCGATGGTACGATGTCGATATCGTTTAGCGAAAAACCCAAATGGTTGGAGGAGAGATTAAAGGGCCGCAGAGGGCTACCATTTACCTATAGCTACGGGCTACCATTTATCTATAGCGACAAGACACCGCCGCAGCTCAAAAACCGAGCCTCTACCCGACCAAAGCGATGATGGCACATCCCCAACGACAGTTTGCGAACTTCCTCACCGTTGCCGTTTTTAGCACGTTCGCGCTGACAACCGTTGGGGAAGGATCGGGAAAAAGTGCCTCAGATCCCCAGATTTCCACGTACATCAAACAGTTAAAAACCGATAAGGATTGGCGCCAGCGCAGTCAGGCAGCATCGGCATTAGGTGGGATGAGTCAGAAAGCCGATACGGTGGTTCCCGCTTTGATTGAAGCCTTGCAGGATAGAGATGAAGTTGTACGCCTGGGAGCCACCTTGCCTTGGCGAAATTTGGCACGCAGGCTGCTCCCGAACTGATAGAAGCGCTGAAGGCGGAAAATGAAGTGGCTCGCACCAGTGCAGCACTTGCCTTGAGATACATGGGCTTTCCGGTTGCTCCGATGCTCGCGGGCGCGCTCAAAAGCGGAGATGTTCGAGTTCGGTCTTTAGCTCTCTCGACATTGAAGCAGATGGCAACAGACTTGCAACGCCGTCCTTTATCTCAATCGCCTTCTATTGCGGAGTTGGAGCAGGCGGTATCTGCTTTGGAGGAAGCGCAGCAAGAGATGGAGCGGTTTCTGAAGCTGCGAAATCCGGAAAATTCCATTGCACTGCGCGAGGCAGTATACCCCTCGGAAGACGAACACGCCATCCGTCTATCCCTGATTGCCTTGAGAACTGGAGTTTAGACTAAGACAGAATAAAGGGGTGCATTACTGTAAATTGAATGCACTCAAGAATCAACAATCGAAAA